>JASGEZ010000157.1:0-35114 GCA_047605905.1 Microlunatus sp. | reverse complement strand
GTGAGCGCTGTATTCGCGGTAGCCGTAGGGCTGGTCGACCGGCTCGGCGGTGATCTCAGCACCGGCTGCCGCGGTGCGTGCGAAGTGGGCGTCGACATCTCGTACGTGGATCGCCAGCGCAGCCGTGCACATGCCACCGGTCGCCAGCGGTGGCACCAACCGATGCTCGGGTGCCTCACGGTGCATCCAGATGACGCCATCGCCGGCGAAGACCTCGGCATGCACGACGCGATCGCCGTCGTAGGTCACCGGACCCGCCCCGAGACCGAACACCTCGACCAGCCAGGCATGGGCGGCGGCGAGCTCGCGGTAGACGAGCAGCGTGATCCGACGGGTCGGGGTCGCGTCGTCGCCGCCCAGACCGGCAAGCAGATCGAGCAGCGCCTCGTCGCCGGGCGGAGAACCGCTCAGAAGCCGGTCCTCGACCGCACGGACCCGCTCCCGCTGCCGGGCGAGTTCGGCGGTCCGGGCGTCGAGGTCACGGAGATGACGGCGGGTCAACGACGGGAGATCCGCCGCATCGGGATCGACCTCGGCGACCGGGGTCCCCAGCTCGCGCAGCAGACGTACCCGGTAGAGGCGGTCCAACGACGCACTGTCGTACCGCCGCCGACCGCCGGAATCGCGGGCGGGCGCGAGCAAGCCCAGCTCCTCGTAGTAGCGCAACGTCCTTTCGGTGACCCCGGTCCGCGCCGCCACCTCGCCGATCGTGAACTCCATACGACGACGTTAGGACCTCACCTAACGTCAGGAGCAAGAGCGGCGGGGCCAGGTCCAGGCGGAACGCAGGATGAAGGCGAGGATCAGCACCTCGAGCCCGATGGAGAAGCCGTAGAAGTAGGAGTAGGCCCAGGACTCCTCTCCTGCCACGTTGCAGATCGTGACGGGGATGAAGAGGGCGGCCACCACGAGGTTGACAATGCGACTGGCACGGGCCGGCAGTGTCGCGGAAAGCAAGACCATCAGGCTCGGGATGGCCATGAGTGTGAGCGCAAGGGAGACAAAGGTCGGACCGGTGTCGAACTCGTGGACCATGCCGGCCAGAATCTCGTCAACGACACCCGGCTTGAAGAAGTTGAGGATGTCGACGTAGACGTAGACAAACATGAGGCTGGTCCAGGCCACGGCGAGCTTGGCGCGCACCGGCAGGCGCTGCTCCTCCAGCGCGCTCTGGGACGGCGGATTCTCCAGTGTGGTGGGGGATTGAGACGTTCTCATCACGATGCTCCTTGGCTTGATCGAGTGGTGCTTCCACTGTCACGAATGCCGTCGCCGGACACATCAGCCTCGGAGCCAGATTCGACCTGGCCGTTGGCACAGCCGAGTTCTTGTACTTTCTGCCGATACGCCGAGCACCCGGGTTGCCTAGGCTGATCAGGTGGTCACCCAGGCACTCCGCTCGCTGTGGGCAGAACCTCGACCAACGAGTGCCCCGGCCAGAGGGCCGCGAGACTGGATCCTGGTCGCCGCACTGACCTGCTGGTCCCTGGTCGAAGCGGTGCTTCGTCAGGATCTTGCGCCGCGGCCGCGGCCGCTGCTGCTGCTCGCGGCGGTGGCGGTCATTGGCTCCCTGCTGTGGCGGCGTACGCACCCGCTCGTCGCGGTCGCGATCTGCTTCGGCACCTTGACGATCGTTGACATCATCCGCATCCTCACCGGGGCACCAGGCGTGCTGCTGAACAGCACCATCGCGGCGCTGATCGTGGCCTACGCCCTGTTCCGGTGGGGCTCCGGTCGGGAAGCCGCCTGTGGCCTCGGCATCATCCTGCTCTGGGTGCCCATCACCACCGTCGTCGATCCCACCAGCCCGGCGGAGAAGGTGGCGGCGTACGCGTTCTTCCTGTTCGCTGCGGCGCTCGGCGCCGCGATCCGCTATCGCACGAAGATCCGCATCCGCGATATCGACCAGGTCAAGGCCCGCGAACGTGAACAGCTCGCTCGGGAACTTCACGACACCGTCGCCCACCACGTGTCGGGCATCGCCATCCAGGCCCAAGCGGGACGTGCCGTCGCGGCCTCGCACCCCGAGCGTGCCGTTGAGGCCCTGGCCACCATCGAGGATGCGGCGACCCGCACTCTCACCGAGCTGCGCGCGATCGTCGGTGTGCTCCGCACCCCGGAGGACGCCGAGTTCGCGCCGCAGCCCGGCTTGGCCGAGGTCGAGCAACTCGCCACCGATGGCCCGACACGTCCCCGGGTCGCGGTGAGCGTCTCCGGTGATGTCGACGACCTCAGCCCGGCGGTCGGGGCCGCGATCTACCGCCTGGCCCAGGAGTCCGTCACCAACGCTCGGCGGCACGCCCGGCACGCGACCCAGGTCACCGTCGCCGTCACGGGCGACGCCGAGCGCGTACGGCTGACGATCGACGACGACGGCTCTCCCGGCGTGGGCGGCCGCGCCCCGGCGGGCTACGGCTTGGTGGGCATGCAGGAACGTGCTGCGCTGCTCGGGGGCACGTTCCAGGCGGGCCCCATGGCCGAGCGCGGCTGGCGGGTCGAGGCCGACCTGCCCCGAAACCGGGAGCCACGATGAGCATCAGGGTCCTCATCGCCGACGATCAGCCCATCGTGCGTACGGGGCTGACGATGCTGCTCGACGCCCAACCCGACATCGACGTGGTCGGCACGGCCGCGGACGGGCGCGAGGCAGTCCGGCTGGCGCTCCAGTTGCGCCCCGACGTCGGCCTGTTCGACATCCGCATGCCGCTGATGGACGGCATCGAAGCCACGCGCCGTCTCGCCGGCCCCGATATCACCGACCCGCTGCCGATCGTGGTCATCACCACCTTCGACCTCGACGAGTACGTCCACGGCGCGCTCAAGGCAGGCGCTCGCGGGTTCCTGCTCAAGGACGCCGGACCCGCCCTGCTGACCCAGGCCATCCACGCCGCCGCCAACGGAGACGCGCTGATCGCACCCAACGTGACGGTCCGGCTGCTCGCCGCGTTCGCCCATGCGCAGCCCTCATCACCGAGGCAACCGACAGAACCGCTCACCGCTCGCGAGGAGGAAGTCCTCATACCGGTAGCCCTCGGCCGCACCAACCAGGAGATCGCCGCCGACCTCTACATCACCCCGAGCACCGTCAAGGCCCACCTCGCCAGTCTGATGCGAAAACTCGGTGCCCGAAACCGCGTCGAGGTCGCCATGTGGGCCCACGAGACCGGCCGCGTGTAACGGTGATCAGCTGTCACGGTTCTAGGCGGATATGGACCTCCAAGCCGATGTGTTCGCTCAGGATCTGCTGCGCCCGCCGTACGGGGTCGACCAGAAAGGTCCGGAAGTCCTCCCACACCGCGGCGGCGGGCAGTACGTTCAGCAGCCAACGAGCCGTTGTCAGGACCTCGAAGTAGTCGATGTCGCCGAGGGAACGGCCCACCTGACGCGCGTACTCGTCACGGATGGCGTGCCTCAACGGAAGGCACCGCTGCGATAGCTCAGCATGCACGCCCAGGCGAGATCGAAGCGGGCATCGCCGACCTGCCAGTCCCAGTCGATGACCCACGGGCGTTCTTCCTCATCGATCAGGACGTTCCAGGGATGGTAGTCACGATGCAGAATCAGCCGCTCGCACGGAACCGCTTCCTTGCGTTGCTCCAGCCATTCCACGATCTCGGTCAGCGTCTGCTGCTTGTCGCTGTCTTCGCGAAGTTGGGCGAGTTCCTGCTCGATATAGCTGTACGGATGGGTCAGGCGTGCTTCCGGAGCCACAGTACGCGCGGCTCGACTTCGTGCAATGCCACGAGCGGGGCCACGAACTTCTGTGTCAGTCGCGTCTGGCCGGCAGGATCGGCGGCCTCGAAGACATCCCAGAAGGCGATCCCGGGAATGGAGTCCATCACGATGAACGGACGCCCGAGGGATCGACCGCCGAGTTCGTAGCACTCGATGCGTGGCACCGGATAGCCCGTGGCGCCCAATTGGGTGAGCGCACGCCACTCCCGATCCGCATGCTCCAGACCGCGTGCGTCCGGCGAGTACATCTTGATCACCAGATCCCTCGGGAGCTGGCCGTTGGATCCGCCTTGCTGGAGCGTGAATGCGTACAGGCTGTTCGCCCAGCCGCCCTTGAGTTCTTTCAACGGCCCCACCGAGGATGTTGGTTCTTCGGGGGATTGTGCTGCGAAGTAGGCGCGGAGGCGAACCTGGAGTTCCTCCGCCGGTATCGACGTGAGTTTCCCGACCTGATCGGCGCTGGCCGGCACTCATCGAGACACCGTGGTCGTCATCAAGGCGCCGTTCCCATCTCCGCCGTCCGGTTGGTCGTAGCCCAGCCGATTCATGGCTTCCCGGTTGTCGTCATATAACCAGAACAGCTCCTCGAGCTCGGCAGGCATCTCGTCGCGATGAGTGCCCGTCGTACCTCGCCGGAAGAATCTCGGGTCGAACTGCTGCAGCTCGCCGAAGGTCGGCAGCGTCACGTCCGTCTGGGCGGACAGATCGGGCACGATCCTTCGTAGAGACTCGGTGACCGTCATGAGGGGATCCCGAACCAGGTCTTCGTAGCAGATCAGCACAGTCTGGGTTGGGCCGATGGTGCCGGCTGGTTCGATCGGCGGCAACCAGCTGAGCACATTCTGGCCCCAGCTCGCCGTGCCGCCCGTGTGTCGCTGAATCAGCTCCTTCAGTTCCTCGCTGTAGCGCTCCGGTCCTTCCTCGGTGCATTGCCGAGCGAAGGAGACCAGGGCGTCGCGGCCGTCGCGAGCTATGTAGAGCGCGCGGTCAACCGCGGAGACGTCATAGCTGCGACGCCGGTGCGTCTTGACGAAGTGCACGTCCGCTGAATTCCGCAGGTCGGCCAATGAGACGCCGGCGTTCTCGATGGCCACGACGTCACCCAAGCGCTCACGTACCCCATCCACCGGGTAGACCGTGGAAGATCCGCGCCCGTACAGCCGGTTGATCACGATCCGCAGGAAGGTGTTCCCCGACCTCGGATAGGACGCCAGCCACACGATCATCCGGGCACCCTACTGCTGGTCATCGGCTCCGATTCACGACTGATCTGGATGGAGTCTGTAGGCCCGTGACCGACACTCACCGGGCCTATGCCCTCCCAGGTTTGGGTGTTTTCTGCCTCTACCGAGCCTGACACGCCGATGGTTCAGCGTGTCGTGACCGGTAGAGGCTGATATATCACGCTTGGGCTATTTCGCCCAGGTTCGCTAAACCGCACGGGCTGCGACGGCGGCGTACTTCCGATCGGGACGTTCAGGGTGTGGGTGCTGGACACGTTGCAGCTCTGAGAAGCCGGCTTGGGTGAGGTGCTCGACGAAGGTGTCGACCGGCCAGCGGTAGGCGGTGGTGACGGCATGGTCGAACGGCTGCACGCCGTCGCCGCTGTCGAAGAACCCTGCGACGAGTACGCCGGAGGGGACCAGCATTCGCCGGAACTCTGCCAGGACGCCGCCGAGTTCCGCCGGCGGTAGATGAATGGTCGAGTACCAGGAGAGGATGCCGGCCGCGGCGTGGTCGGGGACGCCGGTCTCTGTCATGGAGCCGAGCCGGAACTCCGGACCCGGGTGGTTCGCCCGAGCATGGGCGATGAACTCGGGGACCAGGTCGATGCCGGTCACCTGGGCGCCGAGCGAGTGCAGCAGCCCGCTCCACTGACCGGGACCGCAGCCGAGGTCGAGCACCGGTCCGGACAGTCCGGTGAGATGCCGGCGTACCAGGTCAGTGTCGTCCTCGTGCTCCTGCCATGCGCCGTCGACGAACGCGATGTACTGCCCCGACATCGACGAGTACGCATCGCGCACCGGCTCAGGGTTCACCCGCCACACGATACGTCCGGAGCCGGACGAGCGACCCGACCCACCCTCTTGCTCGGGTTTGTCGGCCTTGCTCCAGCTGCAGACCGAGCAAAGCCGATAAACCCGAGCAGGAATCCCTATGGCGCCGTCGAGGGCCACTGGCATGAGAAGTACGGATGGGGTCAGAATTAGCGCTTGCAAGGGAGCGATCATGCACGCGCGGGGGGCGGGATGGCGGGGAACGAACACTCCGGGATGGCGGGGAAGAAATACCACGCCGGGATGGCGGGGCACGAACATGCCGACGTGGCGTCGGGTGATCGTGCCCGGGCTTCGGCGATCACGGGTGTCGTCGATCGGCCGCGACTGTATTCCATTCTGAGTTCGCCGCTGGTACGCGTCTGTGTCGTGCACGGTCCAAGCGGTGCCGGCAAGACGACGCTGCTGCGCAGCTGGGCGCTGCAATACGAGGAGTACGACACGGTGGCGTGGGTGTCGCTGGGTGCGGGAATCACGACCCGGCAAGCCTTCTGGTTGCATGTCGTGGCCAGCGCGGAACGGCTGGGCGAGATGTCGAAGGGGACGGCGGAGGAGGTTCGGCGGCAGCTGGGTGGGGCGGTCGATCCGGTCCGGATCGCGAGTCCCATGCTCGCGGCGGCGGGCCAGGTGATCCTGGTTCTCGATGCGTACGAGCATCTGGGCGAGGTCGCCGCCGAGATCGACAACGATCTGGCGCGCTTGCTGGCCACCGTGCCCACCCTCCGGGTGATGGTGACGACACGCGGGCAGACAGCACTCACCGAGCTCGCCTTGCGCGACGGTGTCACGCGGGTGATCACGCTCAGCGATCTCTCCTTCACTGCCGACGAGGTGAGTCAGCTACTGGTCGAACAGGCCGGCATCGACGACGAGCGACTTGCGCTGTCGGTCACCGGGGCCACCCGAGGTTTCCCGGTCACGGTCCGCGCCGTCGCGCTCGCGATCGCGCAGCTGGGTCGGATCCCGCGCGCCGATCCGGGCGAGTGGGATCGGATTGTCGCGGCGAGACTGGAGGGTCTGCTTCCGGATGCCGCTGCCGCCCAGTTCGTCACGGACACGAGTGTCCCGCCGTACGTCGACGAGGGCCTGGCGCGGTTGCTCAGCGAAAACCCGGAGACACCTGAGCTGCTGAAGCTGCTGGAGCGCAACGGCTTCGGCCGGTGGATTCCCTACGGGCGCAACCGGCCGGTGTTCCAGTACGTCGAGATGATCCGCGACACGTTCCGTGAACGTGCCGCCGCGGATCCTGAACGGTTCCGGCAGGCCTGCGTCGTGACAGCACTGTGGCTGCTCGAGAACGAGGAGATCGTCGACCAGGCGCTGCAGTTCGCGATCGAGGCCGGGGACTATGCGCTGGCCGATCGGGTCTTCGTCTCGGTGGTCATCAGTAACATCGACAGCTACACCAGCGACCGGTTCCTGCCTGTCCTGCAGCAGGTGCCGGATGCGGTGCTCCATGACTACCCGATGCTCGCGTTCGGTCTCGGCCTGGCCCGGATGTCGAATGTGGCGCTCCGGCTGGAAGCACCGAGGGCGTTTCGGATCGCGATCGACTCGCCGGCCCATCCGCCGTATCTCGAACCGGCGATCGACGCCTTCTCGCATGCCGGCATGCGTGCGGTGTCACGACGTCTGGCCTTGGATTTTCCGGCCTCGGCAGCCGCCAGCATCGAGGTGGCGCGAAGCGTGGACGCGTTGGCGCCCGAGTTGTTGGTGCGGTACGGGGAGCACGTCGGGACAATCCTGCGGCAGCTGAGCTTCTCGATCTGGTTGGGCGGTGCTATCGAGGAGGCCGTCGTGACCGCCGATCGTTCCGTCGCGCTGTGCACGAAGCCGACAGCGCGGAACTACTCGATCTCCTACAGCGCGGCGATCAACGCCTTCGCCGGCGACACCGTGCAAGCTGCCGCGCTCGGCCCGTCGATCGACGGGCAGGCCTGGGCGGCGGAGTCACGGGCTACGGCCATGAATGCGATGGGCATCCTCGCCGAGGCGTACATTCGGCTCGATACCCTCGACTTCTCGGCGGCCGCGGCGGTGCTCCGTGAGTCCGGAGCCAACCTGCGGACCAGCGAGTACTGGCCCTTCTTGACGGCCGCAGGTGTCATCACCAGGCACGGACTCGGGCACGCTCGAGTGGAGGCCGAACGGGTCGGCGCGGAGCTCGACCGGCCGTCCCCGCCGCCCGGCGTCGGTGAGAACACCGGGACTGACCACCTGTACGCAGTACTCGCCCAGTCATGGATGGCCAGCGGTGACCATCGAGCGGCCGCCCGGATGCTCGACCGGGGTACACCCGACAGCCCGTACCTGGCCGCTGCCCGGCTGGCGTGGCAGCTCGGCACTGGGCGGGAGCACGCGGCCTTGCGACAGGCTCGCGAGGCTCTGCTGCTGCCTGGGCACACCATCCGCACCCGGGCCGAGGTGCAGACCTGGGGCGCGGCAGCTGCCTTGCGGCAAGGCGATTCGGACCTCGCGTGGGAGTGGCTCGGCGCGGCCGGAGTGGCATGGGAGACGTACGGACCGAGGCTGCACCTGGCCTTCCTCGAGCCGCGCGACCGCCGCCTCCTGTGGACATTCAGCCAGGATCGTGCGGCGTCGGAGCTGCAGCGGTATCTCGACATCCCGGCATCGCCGGTCCAGCTGGGCAGAGCTGTGGAGTTGAGCCGCCGAGAGCAGATCGTGCTCGCTCAACTTGCCGAGCACGACAGCATCCGCGCGGTCGCCGAAGCGCTGTCGGTGTCGCCGCACACCATCAAGACCCAGCAGCAGAGCATCTATCGCAAGCTCGGGGTCACCTCGCGACGGAGTGCAATCGAGGTCGCGCGCGAACTCGGTCTGCTCCGACCACCCGGGTGAAACGAGGTTGGTACCCGTACCAAATCTTATGTAGGGAGAAGGAAAAAAGCGGTTCAGGGATACCCGAGGGGTCTGAGAACCCGCCATAGTCATCCCCGGTGCAGACTCCGGGCGTGCGCTGAGGGTGCACTGGCTTCCTCGCTCTGGCGTTCAGCCGACCGGCCTAGAGCGTTCTGGGTGTGCGTCACTACGTAGGCCCACCAGTCCCAGGGGAATCGACGCATGACAAGGTCCACCGGCAGTCCCACCACGCGCCGAGCGGTCGTCGCCCGGCGTTCACCGTGGGGGCGGGCACGCCGCATCATTGCCGTGCTCGCGGCGCTGGTGCTGGCGATACTGGCGTTCGGGCCCGCTCCGATGGCCTCCGCCGGGACGCTCAATCTGGCGGTCACTCCGATCGACACGAGCGACAGCTCGACCATCACGAGCATTGCGGATGGCGAGCACAGTAACCGGATCACCTATCAGGTGCAGTTCAGCTGTCAGGCGAGTGCTTGCACCAACACGGAGGTGAAGTTCTCCCCGTCGCAGCCCGATCCGCACGGTTTGCTGCCGGCGGGTCGCTACCTGCTGTCGTACGAGTCCTGGGTCCCTCCGGTGGGAGGTGACGCCGGTGACATCTCCGGGACGGATCAGACTGGGAAGGCAGTGGACCTCGGCAACCTGACGGCGGGGCAGTCGGGGACGTTCTCGCTGACGTACGCGATCCCCGGTGACACCTACCGGCAGGTCCCGTACGGCTCGTTCTATCCGGACGGGTTCGAGATCGAGATGGCTGCGACGATGTCCTCGTCGAACTCGACCTCGGTCACCGCGAACGCTTCGTCGGTCACCTGGGGTGTGGAGCTCCCTCCAGCGACATTCCCCGGGATAGGGATCGCGGTCCCGACGAGTTCGAAGCCCGACACCGATGTCAGCTACCGGCTCACCATGGGCGCCGGCAACATGATCGTCGACAACCAGCTCCTCAAAGGAGACGCCAGCTGGTCCGCGGTCGGGAACTACAAGGTCGTCTACCATCTCCCGGCCGAGGCCGAGTTCGTCTCCGCCGAACTCGGCGGTGTCTACGACTCCGCGGCCCACACCGTCACCTGGCAGCAAGGAACCCTCGCCAACCCGGTGTACGGCGCCCGCGGGGGCTGGGGGGTCAACCAGACCAATGGTGGCTTCTACGGCGGTGGCGCCGGCCTTGACAACCCCGCGGGATCGGCACTGGGCGACGACGACTACGCGTACTTCTACCAGCGCGGTGTCGTGCTGAACTTCCCGGCGTCGAACTTCCCCGCGGCCGACGCCACCGGCTGCAACTTCTCGGCGACTGTTTCGAGTTCGATGGAGGTCACCGTCGGCTACCTCGATTCCGCGCGGACCGTCCGGTCGGCCTCCGTCGATCGGACCGCCCAGGTGGCGTGCTGGGATGCGTTCGTCGGCGTTGGCGTCCAGAAGTACGTCGACAATTCCTCGGCCTATGTCAACCCGGTCTACATGGTCAACATCCCGCCGCCGGGCAACTCCGCGCTGGAATCGGCGTACTGGTATGTCCAGATTGCCAACCGTGGCAATATTCCGGCCGTCGCCGTCATCGACGAGCCGAACCTGTCCCAGGACGACCTCGAGGTCAACTCCATCTGGCCGAGTGGCATCACCGCGACTTTCGAGTGGACCCGCAGCGACGGCGTCAGCGGAACGACAGTGCGCAACCACAACCAGGTCCTGACGGCGCCGGGTAACACCTACTTCACCAGCGTCAAGGCGACGACGGCCGAAATCGCGCCCGGCCGCGTCCAACCCGGCGACACCACGCAGACGCTGATCTACATCGACTACCGCTTCCGGGTCAAAGACGATGCGCCACTCGGCGAGCGGCGCACCAACACTGCGAACGTCTCGGTGAGCTATCCGGGTTATACCGGCCCGATCAAGAACACCAGCGGCACCCTGGTGAACCTGCCGATCGCGCAGACCGTGAGCCGCACCATCCAGTTCTCCCAGCCCAGTCCAGCGATGACGGCGGCCTTCTCGGCCGCCCCGGTGGTGAACGGTCCAGCTCTCACTCCTGGCACCGAGGTGACCTACACCGCGACTGGCGCGACCGCTCAGATCTGGCCCGGCACGACGATCCGGCCGCAGTACGTCTATGCGGCCCCGGTCGGCTGGACGGTCGCTCCGGGATCGGCGTCGCTTGCCGCCGATGCCCCGGCGGGGGTGACCTACGACTACCGAACCGCGGTGATCGGCGGCGTCTCCAGATCCATCGTCGTGGCGACCTGGCCGTCGGCGATCTCGCCGCCCAACGCGGCGCAGACCTGGCCGCAGTTGACGGTCCGGGCGACCCCGACGGCGACCGCTCCGACCGGCCACAATGCTGCGACCGCACTCGTCTGGGTGGGGGATGCGAGCGGCAATCTTTCCGATGCGATCGGCAGCCAGGCGTACGCGACGGCGTCCAACCAGTTCCGTGCGTATGCGGCCACCGCGGTGGACGCCGGCGACACCGACACCGACGGGAACACGACCGAAGAGTTCGCTCAGGCCACCAGTGCGGCCCTGACGGTCGCTGGTTCCTCCGGCCTCCAGCTGGTCAAGGAACTGTGTATTCCGGACACGTCGGCACCCGACGGGTGTTCCTGGACGGCGGACACCAGTTCACCGCAGCTGGTAGCCGTGAACGCGGCTGACATCACCTATCGACTGACGGTCACCAACGGCGGCAGCAGCGCCTTGACCAATGTGGTGGCCTACGACGTGCTGCCCTATGTGGGGGACACCAGCCTGACGGCGGACGCCACCCCACGTGGCTCGGAGTTCGGGACGACGATCGCGTCGGTGAGGTCGGTGTCGGCCGGGGTCACCATGGCGTATTCGGCTTCGACGAATCCGGCCCGGCCCGAGGTCTATCCCGGTGCGCAGGGGACTGTCGATGACTGGAACACCGACCCGTCAGGGAAGAAGGCCGCGCGGATGACGGTTGCCTCGCTGCCGGCCGGGCAGTCTCGATCGGTGGTCGTCGTCGCGGCGACCGACGGGACCGGCGCGGCGGATGAGAAGGTCTGCAACTCGGCGGCGATCGACTCGGCACAAACGCTGCCGACCGAGCCTGCGGCGGTGTGCGTGACGCTGGCCGAGGCCGACCTGGCGGTCGAGCTGCTCACGTTCGACCGGCTGCAGGCGGGTCGGCCGACGACCCTCGCCTACACCGTCACCAACCTCGGCGGCTCGGCCGAGGCGCCTGCGGCGGTGAAGATCGAGGTGCCGGACGGTCTCAGTGTCCGCGATCTCGACGTCGACGGGTGGGACTGCGCGATCGAAGCCGGTGGCACAGTGCCGGTCAGCGGGCCGGCCACACTGAACTGCGCACCTGTCGATGACACCAGCCAGCCGAGGCTCCTCCTGCGGGGTCAGACGGAGGTCTTGTCGTTCCCGGTGGTGGTCGAGGACGACGAGGGTGAACTGTGCACGAGCGCGAACGCGACCGGGGCCTTCTTCGATCCCGATCTGGGCAACAACACCGACGCCGGCTGCCGGCAGATCTCATCGCCGCCCGCCGGCTTGGTGATCGCCAAGACCGACGGGCTGACGACGACGCGGATCGGTGCGGAGTACACATACACGATCACCGTGACCAATACCTTGCTGGCCGAGTCGGTGGCCGACATCGAGGTGACCGACACGCTGCCCGACTCGCTCGAGCTCGTGTCCGCGGACGGCAGCGCCGACGTCTCGGGTCAGAAGCTCACCTGGACCGTGGACGAACTCGCGCCGCTTGCTTCGGTGGAGCGACACGTCACCGTCAAGGTGCGGGGGAGCGCCGATTCGCCAGTGGTGAACGAGGCGAGTGTGACGGCCGACGACCCAGGTTTTCCTGGTGAGAAGCTGACCGACAGCAACGAGGATTCTGATGCGCTGCTCAAGCTGAAGGTCGACAAGACCTCCGATGCGCGGGGGTCCGGGGTGCGCGAAGGTGACGTGATCACCTACACCGTCACGGTCAGCGGAGATCCTGCCGGCGACTACCCCGGAGCCACGATCACCGATGACCTGACCGACGTGCTCGACGAGGCCACCTTCGTCGCCGGTTCGGCGTCACTGTCCATCGACGGCGGCGCTGCCCAGCCGGTCACCGATCCGGCGGCCGGTCTGCTGACCTGGACCGGGACCATACCGGCCGGTGCCGACGCGGTGTTCACCTATCAGGTGCGGGTCGAAGAGCCGGACAATGGGCGGCTGCGGAACACGGTCAGTACGGCGCCGACCCCGACCGACTGTGACACCGCCACCCGGTTGGACGAGAACGGGATGGCCTGCGCAGTGCTCAGCACGCCGTTCGCGCCGACGATCACCAAGACCGTCGAGAGCCTGACTCAGGACGACGACGGTTCGTGGACGATCGAGTACGGCATCGACGTCGCCAACCCGGCGCCGACCGACACCGAGTACGACCTCAGCGACGATCTCGCCTTCGGGCCGGGCATCACCGTCACCTCGGCGACCGTGGATCCGCCCGGCGGGATCACGCCGGAGACCTGGTCCGGGACCGGTGACGTGGTGGCGGGAGCTGACCTGCCGGCCGGCGACACGCACCACTACACCGTCACCGTCGTCGCCGACGCGGGAGCGGTGGTGGGGACCGCGGCGGCCACCTGTAGTCGGGGTGAGGCGCTCGGATTCGCGAACACCGCGACCCTGACCTTGGACGACGGGTTCCAACAGCAGACGGAGGCCTGCGCCGAGCCGGCCAAGCCGACGGTGACCAAGGGGCTCGACGGGGCGCCGGTCCAACGTGACGACGGGCGCTGGACGGTGACCTATCTGATCACCGTCGCGAACGCCGCGGAGCAGCCGGACGGTGGCCTGACCTATCGCCTCGAGGACACCCTGGACTTCCCCGACGGTCTGACCGTCGACGACCTGGAGGTGATGCCGCCGGCCGGGGTCACCGCCAACGACGAGTTCACCGGTGGTCTCACCGAGATCGGCGGGAACGCCGTGACCGCGGATTCGGAACTCATCGATGGCGTCGCGCGGATCCCGGCGGCGACCGGAGGTAGCCCGGCAGTGCAGGAATATCGGGTGCAGTTGATCGTCAGCGGTGCCGGGGCCGTCGACTCGACCTTGCTGGCGTGCGGTGCTTCCGGCGCCGGGTATGGCAACTGGGTGTCCCTGCTGGTCGGGACCGTCGAACTCGGCCGGGCGACGGCGTGCGCCGACATCCGGCTACCGGAACTGGAGTTCACCAAGACTGCCGACAGCACGAGTGGCACTCGACCTGGCGACAAGATCACGTACACGATCGTCGCGACGAACGTGGGCGACGCGGACTTCACCACCGGCGATCCGGCCGAACTCGTCGACGACATGAGCGAGCTGCTCGACGACGCCGGCTATCTCGAGGATGCAACCGCGGACCGCGGCAGCGTGGTGTGGTCCTCGCCCAACCTGACCTGGACCGGTCCGCTCGCCGCCGGAGAGACGGTGAAGATCACCTACACGGCGCAGGTGCGTGACGCAGGATCAGGCGATGGTCACATCGTCAACCAGGTCCGGCTGGCCGACATCGCGAAGCCGGTGGGCGACGTACCGGCCTGCGAGAACCCGTCGGGGGGCACCGGAGGGGTGCCTGCCTGCGAGGTCAGCTTGCGCGTGGACAACCGCTCCGTCCCGCTCCCGATCCCGGTTCCGCCAAATCCGCCTGCTCCGCTTCCTGACTCCGTCTCCGACAGTCTGGCGGACACCGGAGCGGCCGTACCGCTGGGCGTGCTGATGGCGGCACTGCTGGCGATCGGGGTCGGGCTCGTGCTGACTCTGCGCGGTCGGAAGGTGAACTGAGAGGTTTCGGCTCGGCGGGTGACCTCCTGATGTTCTATTCTCGCCTGGCGTACGAAAGCGGTCCGGCGTTCGGCCGGGCCCCGTACGAGACGAAAGGACGTCATGATTCGGTCTCGCCTTTCCGGCGTGGTTGTTGCCCTCGCGATCGGTGTTGCCGGTCTGAGCGCCTGCTCCAGCTCCGAACCTGCCACCACTCCGGCGGAGTCGACGGCCGCGACCAGTGCGGCGCCGGCCAGCAGTGCCCCGAGCAGTAGTGCCCCGAGCAGTGCGGAAACCTCGGCCGGCTCGAGTGACTCGGGCAATGGCGCCAAGCCCAGCAAGGAGGAGGTCGTCGCCGGCTACAGCAAGATCGTCAAGGGCATCATGGCGGAGTTGCCGGACGACATCGTGAAGAAGGTCACCTCCTGCTTCGTCGACGAGGTCTACGACAAGGCGTCGGCGAAGACCTTGCGCGCCATCGCCGACGGAGACGGGAGCGGCATCGACCCCGGTGATATGAGCCTGTTCACGGATGCTCAGACCGCCTGCCAGAAGAAGCTGGTCGGCTGACCCTCAGTCAGGTCCACTAGCTGAAGGCTCGTCCCCGTCGTCGGGGACGAGCCTTCACTGTGTTGAATGAGCTGGCTGCCTCGGGTCGATCGCCGCAACGATCTGAGCACGATGCTGTCCTCGCTGGTTGACGTCGGATGGACGAGGCTGGACCGTGGGCAGATGCGTACCCGGCGGCGACGTCGACACTGGCCCCGCCGAGCTCCGCGCGGCTGACGCTGTACTTGCCGTCGAGCTCACCTGACTCGCGCTGGGTAAGCCTGACGACCGACGGTGATTGATGTCGCTCAGCCCTCGACAGATTCGCGGAACCGGGTTACGGTGCCTACAGGTTTTCTTCTCCCGTCGTACATCCAAACCGGCAATATCTCGCCTGGAGGCGACCGTGCGAAAGAGATTGATTGGTGCTGCGGCTATTCCGCTCACGCTCTGCATGTTGACACCGACGAACGCTGAGGCGATCGACAACGTGAACACCAAGAAGCTGCGCACCGCGGTGACAGTGAACGGCATCTTGGAACATGAGCGTGCGTTGCAGCGCATCGCGAACAACAACGGTGGCACCCGAGCGTCAGGCACGCCTGGCTACGACGCCTCGGCGGCGTACGTTGCCAAGAAGCTCAAGCGGGCGGGCTACAAAGTGAAGGTGCAGGAGTTCACCTTCCCGTTCTTCCAGGTGCTGGAGCCCGGCGTGAGCGAGCAACTCACCCCGACCGCGACCTCGTACGAGACGGAGACCCTCGAGTACTCCGGCAGCGGCGATGTGACCGGCGCCATCGTTCCCACCAAGGACGTCATCATCCCGCCGACGCCGGAGCCGAGCAGCACCTCCGGATGTGAATCCGCGGACTTCGTTCCGGCACCGGAAGGTCCGGCCATCGCGCTGATCCAGCGCGGGACGTGCACCCTCCAGGAGAAGGTCGCGAACGCAGCGGCGGCGGGCTATGACGCGGTGCTGTTCTTCAACGAGGGTCAACCGGAGCGCACCGAGATCCCTCCGGTCACCGTCGGCGCGCCCGCGGACATCCCGGTGAACGGCCTGTCGTACGCCGACGGTGCGGCACTCTATGCGGCCACCCAGGCCGGACCAGTGACAGGCCACGTCTCCGCATCGGTCGAGGTCGACCTGAACCGCAAGACGGTCAACGTGCTGGCCGACTCGCCGAAGGGCAAGAACGCGAACCAGACCGTCGTCGTCGGCGCGCACCTGGACTCGGTTCTGGAGGGCCCGGGCATCAACGACAACGGCAGCGGTTCGGCGACCATTCTGGAGATCGCGGAGCAAATCGCCGAACTCGGATACACCAAGAACCTGAGGCGGCAGGTGCGCTTCGCCTTCTGGGGAGCGGAGGAGAACAACCTGCTCGGCTCCGAGCACTACGTGAACTCGCTCAGCGATGCGCAGTTGGGGCAGATCTACGCGAATCTCAACTTCGACATGCTCGGCTCGCCGAACTACGTGCGATTCGTCTATGACGGCGACGGGTCCGACACCACCGACGCCGGCCCTCCGGGGTCTGATGCGATCGAGCAGGTCTTCACCGACTACTTCGCCGGGCAGGGGCTGGCCACCGAGCCGACAGCCTTCGACGGCCGTTCCGACTACGGCCCGTTCATCGCGGTCGGCATCCCGGCCGGTGGGCTCTTCAGCGGTGCTGAGGACGTCAAGACCGCTGAGCAAGCCGCGACCTACGGTGGCACCGCAGATGCGCCGTATGACGCCTGCTACCACCAGGCTTGCGACACCATGACCAACCTGAGCACGAAGGCTCTGTACGAGTTGGGTGATGCTGCCGCTCACGCAGTCCTGGTCCTGGCGAAGTCGAAGACGGGACTGCATCCTGACGGCAGCGGCGTTTCCCTGCGGCCAGCTGCGAAGGCAGCAGCGGGCGCATCGGCGTACCAGGGGCACACTGCGATCCGCTGATCCGGTCGTCAGCTACACGGCCTGGGTAGCTGACATCGGCGAGGGTGGCTGCTTTACGGCATTCCCGTTTTACGGCTCTGCGGTTACCATCGTTATATGAGCGCTCCAACCATGCCTCGGTACCTCGGCATTCAAGGCCGAGGCACGATCGCCTTGCCTGCAGATGTACGCCGTCGGCTGCATCTCGATGAGCCGGGGGCACAATTGGAGATGATCGAGCGAGAGGACGGTGTGCTTGAGCTGCGGGCCGCCCTGCCGGTGCCGGCCGATCAGCGCTGGTTCTGGACCGATCGTTGGCAGGAACGTGAGCGTGAGGTCGACGAGCACGTGAAGGCCGGTCGGGTGAGTACGCATGAGTCCACCGAGGACTTCCTCGATCACCTCGACGACCTCGACCGCGAGTGAAGTTCGAGACGACGCCGGCGTTCGACAACGACTATCGGCGGCTCAAGCGCGAACACGCCGAAACGTTCAAGCGAGTCGTTCGGGAGAAGTTCGCACCCGCTTGTGATGCGTACGCGGAGGCTACCTCGACCACTTGGCCGGCAGCGCTGCGAGTAAAGCCCGTCCGGTCAGCGCCCGGCATCTGGGAGATGACGTGGTCTTTCGCGAGCCCGGACGGACGTGCGACCTTCGAGACGGTCACCGTTGACGGCGAACTGCGATGCCGCTGGCGCCGAGTCGGGGATCACGACGTCTTCAAGAACCCGTAGGCACCCGTGCCGTGACGATGAGTAGCGTCGCCGGGGTGACCATCTATCTGATCGTCGGTGTGCCGGGAGCCGGGAAGACCACGCGGGCCAAGGAGTTGGAGATCAGCGAGTCGGCGCTTCGTCTGACGCCGGACGACTGGCTGATGGCGGTCTTCGATCGCGACGATCCGACCCAATGGCGCTCGCAGGAGCGGGCTGAGCAGCGTGACCGGATCGAAGGCAAGCTGGTGGATCGGGATGCGAACGGCCGCGCTTGGCGTCAATGTCGTCCTCGATTTCGGTTTCTGGGGCAAGGACGAGCGCTCGGCGCTCCGCTGGATCGCCGAATCGCTGGGCGTACGGGCCGAGGTCATCTATCTGCCGATCGACTTCGAGGAGCAGCACCGGCGTATCGCCGTGAGGCGTGCGACGGAGCCGGGTCAGTTCCAGATCAATGACGATGACCTGAACGAGTGGCACCTGCAGTTCGAAGCGCCGGATCCCGACGAACTGCGCGTAGCTCCTATCCCGACGGTTCCGTCGGCGCATGCGACCTGGTCACACTGGGCCTCCGAGCGTTGGCCGTCTCTGCCGATTCTGTAGCGGCGCCCGCGAAGTTGTTCAGCATGGACCAGCGAAACTGTCTAGTATGAGCCCGCGAAACTGTTCAGTATGGTCCTGCGAAGCCCGATCGGCGCTGCATCGATAGGTGCCCAGATGCTGTTTCGCCGCAATCGAAACAACACCAGCGCACCTGTCGATCCTCGGGACGGACTGAGTTCCACCCAGGAGTCAGGGGGCGAGCTGTGGCAACTCGACTTTGCTGACGGCATCGCTGCCATCAAGCTCGTTGACGCCGGCACTTCCAGATGAGTGGACACTCCCTGTGGTCACTGACCGTACGATCCTGCGTCCGGTCACCGTTGCCGATGTCGACGCGCTGGTCGGGCTTGCGACAGATCCGCAGGTCCGCGCATTCCTCGGTGGTCCGCAGTCGCCGTCGGACGCGTACACACAGGCGTCCGCACGAGTCGCCGCGGCCCGAGCCGACGACCTCATCGTGGAGGACCGGGCCTCCACCAGCGTGATCGGACATGTCGATCTGGAATCCCAGTCCGACCGGTGGGAGTTGTCGTACGAGTTCAGTCCGGGCGTCTGGGGACGCGGGCTCGCGTACGAGGCGATTCGGGCTGCGTTGGAGCGTCTTGAGCAGCACCACCCCGGCGCACATGTTGTCGCCGAGACTCAGACCGCCAATGACCGCTCCCGGATGCTGCTGAGTCGGCTCGGTTTCTTGCCCGTTGACCGCTATCAACGTAAGGGTGCTGAGCAACTGCTCTACAGCAACCGGGTCGCGGAGGTGTCCGTCGTCAGCGAGGTGAGTCTGGATCACTAGCTGCTGGATTCTCCCCGACTACGGGGGCTGAGCCAGCAGCTAACTGATCGCGGGGTCGTTGATGGCGCGGCCACCTGACGGATTCGCCCGCGCACGTCGTCCAGTTGGAGTCGTGTCCAGGGGTCAGCCGGCATCGACTTCCTGCGGCAGCCCGAACCAGTCGAAGACGTCGTTGTCGAAGGTGGTGATTTCGGCGATCAGACCGTTTTCGACGCGGAGCACATCCATCGTCAAGGCACGGTATATCGGAGTTCCTGGGTGTCGGATATACATCGCCACCGCCGGCTGACCATTCGCGATGGTGATCCGGCACCTCCAGTCAGCCGCCTCGCCCTCACCGAAGCCCATGTCCACCCAGGACTTGACGGTTTCGTCCCGGCCCACCCAGATGCCGGGCTGCGGCGGCATCGCGAAGCGCAGGTCGTCCCGCAGCAGCGTCCTCAGCCTGTCGAGGTCGAAGCTCTCGTGCGCACTGACGTACGCGGTCACGAGCCTGCGCTCGTCGTCGGTCAGGCCGTGGCTTGTCCCAGTGCTCCAGTCGAGCCGCCCCGGAGGCAGATGCTCGCGCATCGTGACGCGGGCGCGCTGCAGAGCGCTGTTCGCCGACGCCAGCGTGAGTTCGAGGGTGTCGGCGGTCAGCTGGGCCGGCCAGCCCAGGACGTCGCGGAGGATCAGAACTGCCCGCTGTCTCGGTGGTAGGTGCTGGACGGCCACGATGAACGCCAGCTCGATCGTCTCCTTCGCCACGACGTGCTCGTGGGGATCATCGGGCTGGCTCGCCGGCCAGGGTTGCAGGTACAGCACTTCGGTGCCCGTTCCGCCGGCGCCGTGCAACTCGGTGGGGATCGGCGTACGGTCGCGTCGCTTCTCGAGGAAGTCCAGACAGGCGTTGGTGGCGATCCGGAACAGCCAGGTCCGCAACGACGCTTTGCCCTGGAAGGACTCGCGCTTCGACCAGGCCCGCAGGAACGTCTCCTGGGTCAGGTCCTGGGCATCCTCGTACGAGGCCAGCATTCGGTAGCAGTGGGCGAGCAACTCGCGCCGGAAGCGTTCGGTGAGCAGCGCGAATCTGCCCGTGTCGTCGGTGCGGGCCGCCTCGATGAACTGGGCCTCGTCGGCGCCGATCGGGCTGGGCGAGTGGTGTTCGGTGGTCTCCACGATGTCTCCCATGGTTGCAGGATGATCTCTTGCCAATACCGACGGCCGGACTCGGCAGAACTCATCGGTTCCCGTGTGCGCCGGGCTTCGGGGGGGCGCAACCATCGACCGACAGTAGGGTCGTCGACGTGCTGAAACCACCGATCAGAAGAGACCTGATCGTCGTCGGCGCGGGCATTGTCGGAGCCTCTGTGGCCTATCACGCTGCCCGAGCCGGCGCTTCCGTGGTGCTCATCGAAGCAGGACGGCCCGGCGGGGGAGTGACGGCTGACTCGTTCGCCTGGATCGGGGCGTCCGGCACACGTACCGGTCCGGCCGCCAAGCTGCGGGCGACGGCGACGGAGGAGTACCACCGCCTCGAGGCCGAACTGCCGGGCCTGCCGGTGACCTGGTCGGGCTCCCTGTCCTGGAACGTGGCCGACGACGCGCCGGAGGCCGGACTTGGGCAAGAGATCGTGGATGCGCACACCGTGGTGGCGCTTGAGCCGAACGTGCGTGAAGCGCCGGAGTGGGCCGTCTGGGCTCCAGGTGACGGCGCCGTCGACTCGATAGGGGTGACCGAGCGGCTGGTCGCTGGTGCTCGGGCTCACGGTGCGCAGGTGCAACTTCACACTCCAGCCACTGCGGTTGTGCGAGATGCCGGAGGTCGGGTCAGCGGTGTCGAGACGACCGCGGGATTCATCGCCGCCGAGACCGTTGTGCTTGCCGCCGGGGTGGCGACCGCCGCGCTGAGTGCGCCGCTCGGCATTCAGGTCCCGGTCGATCCGTCGCCCGCGACGCTCTTCGGGTTCCGCGCTCCCGCTGGTCTGGTGCGGAGAGTGGTCAGCACCCAGGACTTCGATCTTCGTCAGGTCGGGGCGGATCGGCTGAACGCCGCCGCGGACTCGCCGGAACGGACACTCGCCGCCGTCCGATCGACGTTCCGAGGTGCCGCGGAGGTCGAGTTGACCAGTGCTCGAGTTGGCGTACGTCCGATGCCGGCTGATGGCGAACCGATCGTCGGGCCGGTCGCCGAGGTGCCCGGCCTCTATCTGGCGGTCCTGCACTCCGCGGTCACCCTCGCCGCAGCTGTGGGGCGCCTGGTGGCGCGGGAGCTGGTCTCCGGCACTGCCGAAGAGTTGCTGGCCGGCTGCCGCTTGGACCGCTTCTAGTCTCCGCGTCCTGAGTCGGATTGGCAGGTGGCACGCTCGGCTGCTGGGTCCACAATGGGGGAATGACGCTCAAAGACGCACGGATCGTCAGCTTCGTCGGGGTCAGCGATCTCGATGAGGCGGAGCAGTTCTACGGCGGCGTGCTCGGGCTGTCGCTCGACGATGTCCGGCCGTTCGCGCTGGTCGCCGACACTGGTGCCACCCAGTTGAGGATCACCGCCGTCGGCGACGTACACCCCGCATCCCACACCGTGCTCGGCTGGCAGGTCGACGACATCGAAGGAATAGTCGACGATCTGGTCGGCAAGGGCGTGCAGTTCACTCGGTACGAGGGTCTGGAGCAGGACGACCGTGGCATTTGGGCCGCTCCTGGAGGCACCCGGATCGCCTGGTTCCACGACCCTGACGGCAATACGCTCTCACTCCAGACCTGAAGGTCCTGGAAACGTGAACGACCTGCTGGAGCTAGAAACAACCGCTGACGATCCGGCAGATCCCGAACCTGCCAGCGACCGACCACCTGGTCCTCGTCTAGCCTCGCGATGTGGACCGCGAGCATCACTCACATCTCGTCGACGGGCGTCGGCATCACTTCTGGAC
The DNA here is from genome assembly GCA_047605905.1 of Microlunatus sp. GTDB lineage: Bacteria > Actinomycetota > Actinomycetes > Propionibacteriales > Propionibacteriaceae > Microlunatus. The sequence continues at coordinate 13,164 of JASGEZ010000157.1, read as the reverse complement.
CGACCGGCTGTGGGAGCTGGCCCGCGGGTTGCCGGTCCGTGACGTCCTGATCGATGACATCGCAGAGTTCGACCAAGACTGCTGGTTCCACGGTCGGGCTCCGACCTGTCGACAGGTCGCCGATCATGCGCGACGAATCCAAGCCGCAGATCTGAGGTTCCCCGTCCTCCTGGCCCCAGACGGCTCCCTCATGGACGGTGGCCACCGGATCGCCAAGGCCTGGCTCTCGGGGCAGTCGAGCGTCCCGGCAATCAGGTTCGTAGTCGAGCCCCAACCGGACTGGATTACCGAAGACGAATGAGACCTGCGGAGTATCTCGTCAGCGACCGTTGTCCAGCGCCCGGATGACCGCCTCCGCGACCTGAGTTGGCAGTATCTCGGTTGTGTCGATGACGTGGGTGCGGGCTCGCAGCCAGGGGAGTGCGGCATCGAAGTCGGCTCGGCGTTGTCGCCGCCAGCCGGCGGCTTGGGTCTCTATGCGATCAGTGGCGATCCGGCGCTCATGCTCCTCGGCTGTCACGTCCAGTGTGAAAGCCCGCAGTCCGATGCCACGCTCCGCCAGACCCGAGGCGATTTCTGACCAGTACTGCTCGACGACGACGGTCTGCGGCACGACGATGTCGGTGTTGAGTTCATCGTGGAGCTCGGCGAGTGTTGCGACGACGAGCCGTCGCCATGAGACCCAGTCTTGGAAGTCAGCGACTGGCTTTCGTTCTTGTAGCGGAGGACCGAGCAGGAAGCCCACATGCTCGGTGTCGAACATGACAAAGTCCGGTCGAGTCTGAAGAAGTTGGGCAGTGACAGTGGTCTTGCCCGCTCCGAAAGGCCCGTTGATCCAGATGATCACCCTCGGGATTCTCACACCCGAACGCTCGTCGGAGAATTGACGCATGGATTCACGGGCTGAGGTGCTCGCGGCGGCGAGGATGAGGGCCGAGGCGCTCGGCCGTGGCGACCGAGACAGCTTGGAGGCGCTGCTCCATCCGCAATTCGCCTGGACCTCCCACAAGGGGACGACGTTCGACAAGACGACTTATCTCGACGCCAATACCGCTGGCCCGACGGAATGGCATGGTCAACGGCTCGAGGATGTCCATATCCGGGTCATCGATGATGTCGCCGTTCTGCGCTGCGTCGTCAGTGACGATGTCACCACGGCGAGCGGTCGGGAGACGTTCAGGATGCCGATGACCCAGACCTGGATCCGGGGTGACCGAGGTTGGCAGTGCCTCGCCGGCCATGCCGGACCGCGGCTGAACTGAACTCGACGACCCAGGCGTATTCCTCGCGGTTTCGCGGCACCCGTCGGAGCCGACCTACAACCGCTTCGCCAGGACGCGCTTGTCCACATTTGCCAGGGCTCAGACACTGCGTTTCCGTGCCAGCATCTTTCGGTGTGCGTAGCAGTCCAACCGATAGTTCTGCATATCAGGCAACCGATCTGACCAGCTGGGCGTGTCGATGTATATCGCGCACACACCTGTCAACGGTCGATGGGTATCACAGACTGGCGCGGGAAGGGACACCATCATGGAAACCACGGACGGCGTCAACAACCAACAGACGCCGAACGCTACATCCAGCGCACGAGCCGCGGGTGCGGCCCACACCTGGTCTGCGCGTGGAAAGCACCGTCGGCTCGCAGCTGCAGCCGCAGTCACCGCGGTCGTCGTGGGTGCCTCAATGGCGACGCTGAACCCGATCTCGGCGGCCGAAACCCCGAAATCGGGCGGCAAATCGCCGCGAATCGAGCAGGTGAGTGGTCAAATGATCCCCATCGACGCCGCGGCCACCAAATACAGGCTGAGCGGGAAGCTGATCGGCACCTGGCTGTTCCCACCGGTCGATGTCACCTACTACCAGTCCGAAACCCGGCTGTACACGAGGGGCGCCGAGTCGTTCGAGGGTTGTGTCAACCTCAACGGCGACGACAAGTGCGACGCTTCCGAGCCGCGTGGCCGGTGGACGGGTGAGTACATCTACTGGGCCTCCCTCGACCAGGGCCGTTTGGTCGAAGGCGGCTGCGTGCACGCGCTCACCGGCGGCACGAAGGCGTTCGTCGGAGTTCGTGGCCTGCTTCGCATGACCGACGTGTACGCCTCGACGAAGGCTGGTTCCACCGCCATTTACCAGGGCGAGGTGATCCTGAACGCGAAGGAAGAAGGGCCAGTGGCCAAGACCACTTCCATCGGTCTCGCTGTTCCGTCGTCCACGAGCGCCGCGCAGACCGTCTGCTAGCCCACCTCGCGGCATCTTTCGCCGCTAGCCGAGGCTAAGACGATAGCCAAAGGTAGGCAGCGACGGCCGTGACCGGTCCATCCTGCGACGTGCGCGGATCGACCTCGGCGTCGCGGTTCTTCGTCGAACCGTGCCGCCCCGCACTGGGGCGGCACGGTTCAATGCTGCGTTCGCAGCGCTCGTGGCCGTCCAAGATGCGCGTGAAATGATGACGATGCTCATCAACCCAGACGTCACGTCCGCGATGCAACCGAACCGGTAGGCGACGCGTGTGTGGTGGCAAGGAGACGGCGAGCCGCCGTCGGCAACCCTGGGAGTGTTGATGTCAGCTGACTTGAGGTTGGACTTCACTGCTTTCTACGACGCCACCTGGGGTCGCACTGTCGCCTGTGCATACGCCATCACCGGCGACCTCGGGGCAGCGGAAGACATTGCTCAGGAGGCCTACACCAGGGGGTGGCCCCGGTGGTCGCGCCTGAGGGACTACGACGAGCCATCGGCATGGGTACGCCGGGTGGCCACGCGCCAGGCGGTCAGCCGGTGGCGGCGCAATAGGGTCGCCCGGGCATTCTTGTCGCGCAGCAGACCACCGGACCCGGTCGCTGGCCCCAACGAGAACACGGTGTTGCTGGTCCGAGCCCTCGCAGCGATACCAGAGGCTCAGCGGCGGGCCCTCGTGCTGCACCACCTCGCCGGCTTCAGCGTCGAAGAGATCGCCAACCTCGAACACTGCCCGACGGGCACCGTGAAGGCCCGGCTGGCTCGCGGAAGGTACGCCATGGCCAACATCCTGGGACCGACCTCAGAGACAAACCCCGACGGAATGGAGAGCAGCCATGCCTGACCGGGATCCCCTCGACACCTTCGACCTGGAGACCGCATTCGCGCACCTCGCTGCCGACGTCGACTCCAAGACCCGTGCCCGCGACGCCGATCGGGCAATCCGGGTGGCCGGCCGTCGCCGGCTGGGCGCAGCCGGCGCGGCCCTCGCCGTAGTGGCTGTGCTGGCCGGGGTGCTGGTCGCCACGCTGGGACTGCCCCACAACCAGTCGAGTCCGGTGGCCACGCCGAACTCGTTGCCTGCTCCAAGGTCCTTCGACGCCGCCGCCTTCAACGAGGCATCCGAGGGCTGGATCAGCGACTGGGCGGAGGGTTCCTCGCCGGTGCCCACCGAACTGCCCTGCACGCCTTCCAGCGAGAAGCCCCCGGAGCCGCTGGACTCCTCGAGCGTCGAGTTCCACGCCGGCACGAGGACAGGGGCCGTCCACAAGGTGGAGCGCTTTGACACCGCGGAGCGGGCACGTGAGTCGTTTCTCTATCTGGCCGGAGACGAGGGTTGCGCCGACATGGAAGATTTCAAGGAGCTACCGGACGAGATCTGGAGCGGCGGCGAGAGCATCGGCTGGATGGTCGCGACAAAGAAGCAGCGGTACTACGAACTGGTGGTCCTGCACGAGTCGGAAGTGGCGGTGGTCGAGGTCGCCGGTGCAGGCGAGATGCCAGAGGGCGTACGCAAGCAGCTCGTCCATGCCCTGCTTGCCGACCTCCTGACCTGACGAGCACGGTCGGTTGGCAATGCCTCGCCGGCCACGCCGTACCGCGTCTGAGCTGAACACGACAACCGAGACGCGTTTCTTCGCGTGTCGCGGCACCTTCTGAAGCCGACATGCAATCAGTTCGCCAGGATGCGCGTGTCTATGGCAAGGAAGGAATGCGTCGCACCTGGAGGAGCTGTCCGATGGCTGATCCGTCACCTGGCTTCAGTGCCTTCTACGACGCGACTTGGGACCGTACGGTGGCTTGCGCGTACGGCATCACCGGTGACCTGGCCGCGGCCGAGGACTTGGCCCAGGATGCCTACACCCGAGCCTGGCAGCGCTGGTCCAAGATCAGTGGATACGACAAACCGGCGGCCTGGGTCCAGCGGGTCGCAACTCGGCTGGCCATCAGTCGATGGCGACGGGACCGCGTCGCCGATGCCTTTGTCGCCCGCCACCGACTGACTGAGTCGACTCCCGGGCCGAACGAGAACTCCGTCGCTCTGGCTTGAGCGTTGGCCAAGATCCCGCCCGCCCAGCGGCGTGCGGTCGTGCTGTACCACCTTGCCGGGCTCAGCGTCAGCGAGATCACCGAGCTCGAGAAGTGCCCGGCCGGAACCATCATGTCCCGGCTCTCCCGCGGTCGCGCCGCGCTGGCCCCGCTCCTACATCCTGCCCCCGAGTCCATGACCGAAGGACTGGAGAACGATCATGTCTGACCACGACGACCTCGACACCATCGACCTCGACGCAGTCTGCCGAGGCATCCTCAGCGACGTCGACACTCGTACGCATGCCCCCGGTGTAGACCAGGCAGTCCGAACAGCCGCACACCGCCGGAGAAGCAGCGCGATCGCCAGCACACTGGTAGTCCTGGTCGTGCTTGCCGGGTGCTGATCGGCGCTCTCGGTTTGCCGCTGAACCGGCCGGCACCACCCGCCGCGATGCCGTCCTCCTCGAGCAACAGTCTTCCCAAGCCGCATCCCCTCGACGCTGCCACTCTTGACGCCGCAACCGACGGCTGGCTGACCGGCTGGCAACGTGAGGCCTCGCCGACCCTCGCCGATCTGCGGTGCTTGCCCAAGGACGTGGCCTACCCGAAGTCGGTCTCGCAGTGGGGAGCGAGTTCGTGATCGGTACGACGATCCGCGCCACTCAGACCGGCGAGAGATTTGCCAGCGCGGAGCAGGCCGAGCAGACCTACGATGCACTGACCAATCTGACGGCTGACTGCTTCGGTGGGGGACTGGTCTACTACAGCCACGCCGGTTCGTGGAATGGCAGCATGAGCTTCGTCTACACCTACGAAGGCAAGGGCTCGACTGGCCACGCCTTCGTCGCCCGCTATGAAGACAGACTCACCGTGTTGACGATGGTTGGGGACGACATCGACCGGCCCTCGTACGCCGTCGAGGATCGTGTCATCGACGCACTGGTCGCCGACATGCGGGCTTGATCGGTGATCCCTCGAACAATGGATGATGTAATCCCCGACATCGGGGATTACATCATCCATTGAGCCAGCACCTGATATTCCGCCCCGACTTGTAGTGCGCTGGCGACTCGCGGTCGGGTTCCGTGACTCGAAGCATCCCGACCTCGCCGCTCGCGGATTCAGATCCAAGCGAGTGGCGAGCTGCGGACGGATCCATGGCATTGAGGCGAGTGATTGGCGAGTACCGGATGCATCAGTTGAGGCGAAGCATCCGGTAGTCGCCAACCAATCAGGACGCCGGGAAAGAGGCGCTCGACGTACGAGCTTGTTCGGTCTCCTCGTCACGTGCGTGACTCCGGATCACGGTGGGATCGTCGTCCATTCGACGCGCCGCCGGCCAGACCAGTGAGCGACGAACGATCGAGTCAGCGGGCGGACTTGCGAAATGACGGACAGCCAACTCGTCGACATCGCCGCGGACCTGGATGTCAGATTCACTGATGCGGAGCCCCTGGCCGGCTCGATGTCGGGGTCTCACGTCCACGCGGTCTCCCGGCACGATGGTCGCCGCGCCGTCCTCAAAGTGACGACCGGTGCCGACGGACCAGAACTCGAGGCAGGACGGCGAGAACTCCACTTCTATCTGCACCTGCGGGAGGGAGTTGGCGTTCGTACGCCCGAGCTGATCGACCATCGCGAGGCCGCTGATCTGGTTGCGCTTCTGCTCACTGCCCACCCAGCGCCGGTGCCTGCGCTGCGGTGGAGCCGGACGCAATGGCTCAGTCTTGCGGACGATCTCGCACGGCTGCACACCGCACTCCCGTACCTGCCGGATCACAGTGGCGGCGCCCTTCGTGGCTCGCTGGGACTCTTGCCCAACCAGACCGCACCGCAGCCCAGGAGTTCTGGTCGCGCGCCGACGAACCTGAACTCCTGGCGCCGATCCTGGACAACACGGCGGCACTGTGGAAAGCCATCAAGGCGCCGGCCGACTGCTTCCTGCACGGCGACTGCCACACCGACAACATCTTGATCGACGACAACGAGCTGGTTTGGACTGACTGGCAAGGAGCGGGAGCTGGGAACCCGAGCGTCGAACTCGCCTTTCCCTCGATCCGAGCCACACCCGCCGGTGCAGTTCTTCCACAAGCGGAGATGATTCGCCGATATGCGTTGACGCGGGGTCTCGACGAGAACGAACTCAGCCGTGCCGTCCTTGCAGCCGAACTCAGCATCTTTCTCTTCGTCTGGCCCGAGTACGCGCGCTACAACACCGAGGTAGGCATCGATCGAGTCCATGAACGTGTCCAGGACCTCGCCCGTCGCTGGCTAAGTGTGTGCTCAATCGTATCAAAATGATACGATTGAGCACATGAGAGTCGGTGATGTCGTGATCGAGCGGGCTGCCGAGCAGCACGGGTACATCACCACGCGCGACGCTCGCGATCTAGGCATCGATCCGACTCAGTTGCGACTCATGGCTGCTCGCGGTCGATTGGAACGGGTTGGTCGTGGCGCCTACCGGGTGCCGCTGTTGCCTCGCACTCGGCATGACGAACTGGCGGAGGCAGTTGCTTGGACGCTCGGACGTGGAGTGATCTCGGATGAGTCGGCATTGGTCCTTTACGGTCTGTCAGACGTCAGCCCATCACGCATCCACCTCACGGTGCCCCGTGACAACTATCCCCGCTCGGCTGGCGGAGACCTCTACCGCTTGCACCGGCGCAACCTCGCATCGAGCGATGTCACAGAGCACGACGACATTCCCGTGACAACGGTCAGCCGGACGGTCCGTGACTGCCTAGCCGGTGGCACTGATCCTTACCAGTTGAGGCTTGCGGTTGATCAGGCCGAAGCTCAGGGGCTGCTGCGGCGGACTGAAGCTAAGGAACTGCGTACCCTGACTGCCAATCGCGGCAGCCTCACCCGCGGGCGGAGACGGCCATGACGTCTCGATACGACTCGGCACCGACCAACCTGCGTGCGCTGCGGGACCGGCTGACCGCTGTTGCGAAGCGCGAGAACGTGGTCTTCGGGAGACTTCAACAGCATGTCGGAGTCCTCGTTGCCACCCAGTTCTTGTCGGGAGTGACAGACAATCAGGGAGACCCGATGCTGCTTGTCAAAGGCGGTGTCTCGCTGGAGCTTCGTCGTGGCATCGCCGAGTCAAGGACGTCAAAGGACCTGGACGCGGTGATCCGTGGTGATATCGAGGCCGTTCATGACCAACTCACCGAGGCCGGCGATCTTGGGTGGGAGGGTTTCACCGCTCGGTTCACGCCGCCAGCAGCCTTCGAGGTGCCAGGACTCACGTCGACCGCCTATCGCTTCACCGCGAAGCTCTCGTACCTGGGCAAGCCGTTCGTGTCGGTGCCGATCGAAGTCTCACCCATCGAAGAGGGCAACGCTGACACCCATGACAGGCTCCGGTCCGACGCCCTAGCGCTGGTCGGTCTGCCGAACAGCGACGCGGTGCCTTGCATGACCCTGCCGTGGCAGGTTGCTCAGAAGATTCACGCATCCACCGATCCGGTGGATGAGCTCCGGACGAATGATCGCGCACATGACCTCGTCGACCGGCAATTACTCGAATCCCTTGTAGATGACGATCTACTCGCCCCGACCCGGGCGGCCTGCGTTGCGGTCTTCGCAGCTCGTGGCAAGCACGAGTGGCCGCCCGACCTCGTGGCGTGGCCACACTGGCCCGGCATCTATGCGCGCGCCAAGGAAGGACTGGAGCAACTCCGCCTGGCGCCCGACATCGATCAGGCTGTGGTTCGTGTCCAGGCCTTCATCAAACGGATCGAGGACGCTACCGGCTAGTTCTCGGGGCGGCAGCCGTGGGCCTATGCTGACGCGATGCGTCCGCGACCTGGTGAGGTGCTGCACTTCTCGGAAGATGCCGGGATCATGGAGTTCGCTCCACATGTGGCCCGCACAGCCAAGGAACTGACCCCGGCGGTGTGGGCGGTCGATGCCGACAATGCGCCGGGCTATTGGTTCCCACGCCAATGCCCGCGGGCGATGGCTTGGAACACGGCCAAGACTTCGGACAGCGACCGCGAGCGCATTCTCGGTCCCCATGTCGACCGGGTCCACATGATCGAGTACGGATGGCTCCATCGCATGCAGACGGCCCGGGTCTTCGCGTACCGCTTCGACGCCGACGAGTTCACCGCGTACGGCGACCCGGACGAACCGCATGCCTATGTCGCCCACCACGTCGTACGCCCACTCGTGCCGGCCGAGCCGATCGGGGACCTGCTGGAGCTTCACGAAGCAGCCGGCATCGAACTGCGGCTCTCCCGTTCACTGTGGCCATGGTGGAACGAGGTCATCGAGAGCAGCGTCGGGTTCAGCGGCATCAGGCTGCGTAACGCCACGGCTGAGTCTGCTTCGTCGGCGAGCACGGACGGGTGAGTCCTGGGCCGGTTCTGCGCTGGAGCGTCGAGAGGCGTCAGCGGGTCCAGAAGTCCTCGGGTCGCCGTCCTGGGCGGAAACCGAAATGGTCGAGCAGCCCGATGGTCTCGTAGAAGTTCGCTGCGAGCCCAGTGGTCTGGTGGTCGTCGCTGCCGAAGCTCACGGCCCGTCCGCCTTCCTCGGCCCACCACTGCGGTATCCACGGCCGGACCGGGCGCGAGGTGTTCATCTCGAGGGCTCGGCCGGACGACGCGATCGCCCGCATGGCTTGCCGAAACCCGTCTTCGAACCTGTGGTGATCGAAAGGGCCATGTTCCTCGATCGGCCAATATCGAACGGCGTAGTCGATGTGGGTGAAGACGTCGAAATCTCCGCCGTCGACCATCTTCGGAACCTCCGTCAGCTAGGTCCAGATCACTTCGGCCGGGTCGGAAACCTCACGGAACATCGTCACCGGCTCGCGCCGGTGCCCGCCATGCGGCAGCGTGTGCAGTGACCCGTTCACCCGGTCGAGTGCCGAGAGGTCGATGAGCGCGCTGGCGGCCTGGGCGTCCAGATGAGGCTGGCCGAACTCGACGCCGGTGAGGACCCGTAGGCCCGAGAACTCCCGACGACACCGCTCGATGGAGTCGAAGTAGCCGTCCACGTCCAGCGGAGGAGGCTGCATCAGACCGCGTTCATCGATGAGGTGGCGTTCGTGCTCGGGGAAGTCCTCGGGAGCGGCCATCCATCCACTGAAGTCGAGATGCTCGGTGAAGACGACGACTGGCAGACCGATGCGTACGGCCCGCGCGCAGGTGCGTTTCATGGTCCCGGCTGCGGGCGATGACGGCCCACCCGTGTCCCAGGAGTACTCGCTGTGTACGTGCGTATCCGCCGGGGGCGTCACCATCGCTCCAGTCTGCAGGAGCCACGTTCACTCGACGAGACCCAGCCGAGCTGGCGGCAAGGCTCGGGTCGGCCCGCGTCAGCGATCGGCAAGCTGTTTGCCGGTGCGGACGGAGGCGACGACGTCGAGGATGGCCTGGCTGGCGGCGGCTGAGTCTGCTTCGTCGGCGAGCATGGACGAGTGGGTCGTGTCGGGGGCGGTCCGCTGGCGGGCGTTGGTCGACAGGTTGACGAGACGTTCCTGGGCGGCTTGCCAGGTCGCATTGTGCCCAGTGCCGGCGGACAGCACGATCAGCGGCTTTGCGCCGAGGTCGGTCAGTGCCGTCGCCTGCCGTCTGGACGTGGGACCGGCGCGGTACTCCCTCAGACTGCTGGCCAGGTACGCCGAGGTCGACGCGTTGGCGCGCGCTGCCGCTTGGATGTCCGGCGGCAGTGTGTCGTAGTCGGACGCAGCGAGAATCCGGCCGACTCCCAGATGCGCGGCTGCCGGCACCACCGTGAGGATGCGATCGGTCGTCGTCGGAGGCTGTAGGGTCGCCGGTTGGTCCGATTGATTTCGCAAGGATGCCGAGTCCAGGAGGACCAGACCGGCCACCTGATCGGGGAACCGGGCAGCGAAATCCTGCACATACAGACCGCCGAAGGAATGACCTGCCAGAACGTACGGCCCCTCGACCTGGGCTGCAGTCAGCAGGGTGTGCAGGTCCGCCGCAACACGATCCGCATCCTGCGTGACATCGACCGGATCGCTCCAGCCCCGGCCGGCGCGGTCGTACACGCAGACGCGGGTCTGCTGGGCAACGACCGGTGCGATCCAACTCATGTCGGAGGACGTAGCGCTGAGACCGGGTTCCAGGACGACGGTCGGGCTGCCAGCGCCAGTGCATTGCAGATGCAGTCGATGGCCGCCGATGTCGACCAGCTGGCCGGGCGGGGGATAGGCCCGGGTGTCCAGCGCTTCGCGTACCGTCTCGTAGCCACCACCGATCGAGGCGACGGCCAACACCGCGACGATCGGATACAAGATCCAACGTGCGGCTCGGCTCGGCAGCTGCCGCCGGATCCACCGCATCATCCAGATCGCGAGCGCCAAGAAGGCCGGCGGCGAGACCCAGCCGAGCACCGCGTGTACGGTTGCCGACCCGATGGCAGAAAGGCCCCCGGCTACCGCGAGAAACGCAGCGGGCATGGCCGCCCATCGTTGCGGATAGTCGGTCAGCCGAACTGACAGCAGGGCCAGCAACGCCCAGCCTGACGCCAGACCCAACAGCACAACACCGGTGAGGATGCTCTCTCTGAGCGGCAGGATCGGAAGCACCACCAAGGCAGCCGCGACAATCAGTCCGGCGAGCATCGAGAGGGCGACCACAGTCGCGATCCGTCCTCTGGTCCTGCGCCGCCCAGAGCCGGCTCGCGAGTGGCTGTCGACCTGACCTGCCGGATCTCCCACGATGGCGCCTCACTGTTGCGAATCAAGCACATCATTGTCGGCGTTAGCCTGAACGTCGTGCCGCGGGAGTTCGCCGAGCGCTTCTTCCCAATCGAGCGGTTCGCCGTGATGCCCGAAGGGCGGCCGCTTCGCCGCCCTCGAACAGCCCGAGCTGGTCGCCGAGGATCTGATCGCCTTCCTGGCCGGCAACTCAGCCCCACATGCATGCAGTGACACACCTGCACTGGTGGTGCGGATCACCCACTCCACTCTTGCGGATCGTCCACTTGATCTCTGCGAATCGTCCAATATTGGCTAATCTTGCAACGTGAAACGCATCGAGCGACACGTGAAGTCTCGCGTTCTGGAAGCTCTGGAAGACACGAGGATCGTCGTCATCCAAGGGGCTCGGCAGGTGGGCAAGACGACTTTGATGTCGGAGATCGTCAGTCAGGTCGGTGGTCGTCTGGTGAGCTTCGACGATGAGCAGACGCTCACCTTTGCCCAGAGCGACCCCATCGGTTTCCTCCAGCACGATGACCAGTTGCTGGCAATCGACGAGATTCAACTCGCGCCTGAGATGGTTCTGGCGCTGAAGTACGTCGTTGACCGGGACACGCGGCCTGGCCGCTTCCTCGTCACCGGATCTGCCGACCTGCTACGCCTTCCGACGGCCCGGGACAGCCTTGCTGGTCGTGTCGAGAGCATCGAGTTGCACGGTTTCAGCCAAGGCGAACTCGCAGGACACAAGGAAACGTTTATCGACCGCCTGCTCAGCGGGGATCGCTTTGCGACGCACGCCAGCACTCTGACGCGTCACGACTACCTGGAGCGAGCAATCTCCGGCGGCTACCCCGAAGCTCTGGCGCGTACACCGGGACGGCGTCGCGCGGCATGGCTGGATGGCTATCTCAATGGCATCGTGAAGCGAGACGCTCGAGAGATCAGCGGATCGCATCGCATCGATCAGCTCCCACAGATCCTCAGTGTCCTCGCGGCTCGCAATAGCGAGGAGTTGAACTTGGCAGATGTGGCGAAGGAGACGGCGATCCCGGTCACCTCTCTGCGCCGCTTACTGGATCTGCTGGAGACGATGTATCTGGTTCAGCAGCTCCCGGCTTGGTCGAGGAGCTTTGCGAAGCGCCCGGTCTCACGTCCGAAGGTCTCTCTTCTCGACACTGGGCTGGCAGCGCGTCTCCTCAATGTGTCGGCATCGGGCGCGAGCCCAGCTGCATACGGAGGAGTTGCCGGGCATCTCCTCGAAGGCTTCGTCGCTGGGGAGATCAGGCGGCAAGCCGCTTGGGCGGAGGAGTCCTTCCGACTCAGCCACTTCCGAGATCGCGCGGCGGGCGAGGTCGATCTGATCCTGGAGACTCCTGACGGTCGGATCGCAGGTATCGAAGTGAAGTCGAGTTCACGTATTGGTAGTAGCGATGCCAAGTGGTTGTCCCAACTGCGCGACCAGCTCGGCAAGCGGTTTGTCGCCGGGCTCGTCTTGCACACTGGACCGACCGGAGGGCCGTTCGGCGAACGGATTGCGGCCGTGCCGATGGATGTCCTCTGGACCACCTGACCCGGCCTCAGAGGTCGGTCACCCACGGGAGGTACGGATCTCGGAGGTACATCGCGAGCTTGCCGGGAGCCAGCCCGTGACCGGTCTCGGTGCCTTCGCGGACCCAAGCGGCGCGGCCCGATGTCGGGAGCATTTCGAGTTCGGACTCAGCAAGCTGTCGGACCGACCGGTATCCATCCAAGAACGCTGCCCGCCGACGTTGGGCTGCCGGATCGTCGTCCGGTCCTGTGTGGCGCAAGGCATAGGCGATGTCGTGCGCACGCCAGCCGAGACCGCAGAGATCGAAGTCGAAGAACGTCACTGCATCGCCGGCGACGTGGATGTTCAGGGATTGGGGATCGGCGTGGATGATGCCCCACCCGCCCGGCCCAGGATCGAAGTCCTGAAGCTGCCGTCTGATCTCGGCCACCTGCTGCTCGATGAATGCGACGGTCGCCGGATCGGCTCGTTCCAGTTGGCCACGCATACGTTCCATGGATCGGTCCAGCAGGGTCGACACATCGAGGCGGTACCGGCTGCGCGTCGTGGTGAAGCTGTCAGCGGCGACATGGATGGTGGCCAAAGCGTGCCCGAGCCGGCTGGCTGCTTCTGGCGCCCAATGCTCCGAGTCCATCGGCTGTCCATGCGCCCAAGTGAACAGCGC
>JASGEZ010000156.1:0-29589 GCA_047605905.1 Microlunatus sp. | reverse complement strand
GTCAGATTCCACGGTCGCCCGGGCAACCGTGGAATCTGACAACTCGGATGGCGGCAGGTAGGCTGAAGGCCCGTGGGAGCCCGCGATCGCCAGACCAAACATCTCTTCGTCACCGGCGGGGTCGCCTCCTCGCTCGGCAAAGGACTGACCGCCTCGAGCCTCGGCAGCCTGCTGGTCGCCCGTGGCCTGCGTGTCACCATGCAGAAGCTGGATCCGTACCTGAACGTCGATCCCGGCACCATGAACCCGTTCCAGCACGGCGAGGTCTTCGTCACCGAGGACGGCGCCGAGACCGACCTCGACATCGGCCACTACGAGCGGTTTCTCAACGTCAACCTCGCCGCGAAGGCGAACGTGACCACCGGCAAGGTCTACTCGTCGGTGATCGCCAAGGAGCGGCGCGGCGACTATCTCGGTGACACCGTGCAGGTCATCCCGCACATCACCAACGAGATCAAGGACCTGATGCTCGGCATGGGCGGGCCGGGCATCGACGTGGTGATCCACGAGATCGGCGGCACGGTCGGCGACATCGAGTCGCTGCCGTTCCTGGAGGCGGCCCGGCAGGTCCGCCACGACGTCGGCCGCGACAACTGCTTCTTCCTGCACGTCTCCCTGGTGCCCTACATCGGCCCGTCCGGTGAGCTGAAGACCAAGCCGACCCAGCACTCGGTGGCCGCGCTGCGCCAGGTCGGCATCCAGCCGGACGCGATCGTCTGCCGTTGCGACCGGGAGATCCCGGATTCGGTGAAGCGCAAGATCTCGCTGATGTGCGACGTGGACGTCGAGGCGGTGGTGGAGAACACCGACGTACCGAGCATCTACGACCTGCCGAAGGTGCTGCATGCCGAGGGCCTGGACGCGTACGTGATCCGCCGGCTCGATCTGCGGTTCCGCGACGTCGACTGGACGTTGTGGAACGACCTGCTCAACCGGGTGCACAACCCGAAGGAGGAGGTCGTGATCGCGCTGGTCGGCAAGTATGTCGACCTGCCCGATGCGTATCTCTCGGTCTGTGAGGCGCTCCGGGCCGGTGGGTTCGCCAACCGCGCCAAGGTGGTCGTCCGCTGGGTCCAGTCCGACACTTGTGAGACGCCCGAGGGGGCGTCCCGAGCGCTGCAGGACGTGGACGGAGTCTGCGTGCCGGGCGGCTTCGGCATCCGCGGCGTGGAGGGCAAGGTCGGCGCGATCAAGTACGCGCGGGAGAACCAGATCCCGATCCTGGGCCTGTGCCTGGGACTGCAGTGCATGGTGATCGAGGTCGCCCGCCATCTCGCCGGGCTCGAAGGGGCCGACTCCTCGGAGTTCAACCCGGAAGCGCCGCACCACGTGATCGCGACCATGGCCGAGCAGGTCGCCATCGTCGAAGGTGAAGGCGACCTCGGCGGCTCGATGCGGCTGGGCTCCTATCCGGCCGAGCTGCTGCCGGGTTCGGTGGTCGCCAAGCAGTACGGGCAGACGGAGGTGGCCGAGCGGCATCGGCATCGCTACGAGGTGAACAACGCCTACCGTGGCCGGCTCGAGGAGGCCGGGCTGGTGATCAGCGGCACCTCCCCGGACTCACGGCTGGTCGAGTTCGTCGAGCTGCCGACCGAGGTCCATCCCTACTTCGTCGCCACCCAGGCCCACCCGGAACTCAAGTCACGGCCGACCGTGCCGCACCCGCTGTTCGTCGGGCTGGTCGAGGCGGCATTGGAGCGCAAGCTCGCCACCCGGCTTCCGGTGGACGCCAAGTCGTGAGCGAGCTGCTGACCGGCCACGTCCTCACCCGGGCCGACCTGATCGACGCGCCCGTTGCCTGGCCGGTGACGGCCGAACACGTGCTGGGCGCCGGCAGCTTCACCGCGCTGGTACGCGACGACATCACCGCGCCCGATGGCGAGACCTTGCAGCGCGAGTATCTGCGGCATCCCGGCGCTGTCGGCATCATCGCGATCGACGCCGAAGGCAATGTCGCGCTGGTTCGGCAGTATCGCCATCCGGTACGCCATCGGCTGATCGAACCGCCGGCCGGTCTGCTCGATGTCGACGGCGAAGGCTATCTGCTGGCCGCCCAGCGGGAGCTGGCCGAGGAGGTCGGTCTGGCCGCCGACAGCTGGCAGGTGCTCGTCGATCTGTTCACCACTCCCGGCATCATCGGCGAGAGTCTGCGGATCTACCTCGCCCGCGGACTGCACCCCGCCGAGGCGCCGGACGGTTTCGTGAAGACCGGTGAGGAGGCCGAACTGGAGCTGTCCTGGGCGGCACTGCCCGACTTGGTCGACGCCGTGCTCGCCGGCGATCTGCACAATCCGACGATGGTGAGCGGCGTACTCGCGGCCTGGGCTGCCTACTTGAAGGGCGACGATTTCGCGTCCTTGCGTCCCGCCCATGCTCCCTGGCCGGCTCGGTCGGCGCTACTTACCTGAGCAATCTGACTGATTCCTGCACCGACCAGGTGCGACACACCGCCGAAACGAGGCGGGACCGCGAACCGACGCTGATATATCACCTGGCCTGATGGTCAGGGTGCAGCCAGGTGGAGCATCGGGCGCGGGTGGGTTCTCGGCCCGATGCTCTGTGCAGGGATGGCGACAAGCATGCCGATATGACTTCAACTGTCTCTTCTTCTACTGCCGCGCCGTCGGCTGCAGTCCGATCCAACCGGCTGCGTCGCGTCGGCTGGATGATCATGACCGTGCTCGCGCTCGGAGTGGGCGGATATGCGGTCGCCCTGGTGGCGAGCGGGTTCCGGCTCGTTCCCGGAGAGATCGCCGCCAACCGGTTTCCCACCCCGCTGGGTCTGCGGATCCACATCGTGGCCTCGGGGCTGGCGCTGCTCAGCGGGCCGTTCCAGTTCGCCCGCGGACTGCGTACCCGGTTGCCCATGGTGCACCGCTGGCTCGGCCGTACGTATGTCGTGTCGTGTTTGGTGGGCGGCGTCTCCGGCGGTGCGATCGCCTTGTTCTCGACCAGCGGTCTGATTGCCGGATTCGGCTTCCTCTGTCTGGCGATCTGCTGGGTCGGGGCCACACTGATGGGGTTCGCGGCGATTCGCGGTGGCGACGTCGGCCGGCACCGACGGTGGATGATCCGGTCGTTCGCGCTGACGTACGCGGCGGTGATGTTGCGGATCTATCTGCCGATCGCGATGGAACTGGGGATGCAGTTCGCTCACGCCTACCCGGCCATCGCCTGGCTCTGCTGGCTGCCGAACCTCGTGGTGGCGCAATGGCTGATCAACCGCCCCGTCGCGATCAGCGAGTGACGACAAACAGCATAGGATCCGGGCATGAGGGTAGGCGTCCCGACCGAGATCAAGAACCACGAGTATCGGGTGGCCATCACGCCGTCCGGTGTGCACGAACTGGTCAGTCACGGGCACGAGGTCAGTGTCGAGGCAGGAGCCGGATTGGGCTGCTCGATCACCGACGCGGAGTTCGAAGCGGCCGGGGCCAGCATCGTGAACGGCCCGGACCAGGTGTGGTCGGAGGCCGAGATGATCTTGAAGGTGAAGGAGCCGATTCCGGCGGAGTATCACCGGATGCAGCCCGGGCAGCTGCTGTTCACCTATCTGCATCTGGCGGCCAACCGCGAGTGCACCAAGGCGCTGTTGGATCGCAAGGTCACCGGGATCGCCTACGAGACGGTCCAGTTGGCCAACGGTCAGCTGCCGCTGCTCGCTCCGATGAGCGAGGTGGCGGGCCGGCTCTCCGCGCAGGTCGGGGCCTACCACCTGATGCGCCAAGGCGGCGGTCGGGGAACCCTGATGGGCGGGGTGTCCGGCGTCCACGCCGCCAAGGCGGTGGTGCTCGGCGCCGGTGTCGCCGGGATGAATGCCGCCGCGATCGCGCTCGGGATGCAGGCCGAGGTACTCCTGCTGGACAAGAACATCGACAAGCTGCGCGAAGCCGACAAGATCTACCAGGGGCATCTGCAGACCATCGCCTCGAACGCTTTCGAGGTGGAGCGCGCGATCATGGATGCCGACCTGGTGATAGGCGCGGTGCTGGTGCCGGGCGCGAAGGCGCCACGGTTGATCAGCAACGAGCAGGTGTCGCGGATGAAGCCGGGCAGTGTGCTGGTCGACATCGCCATCGACCAGGGCGGGTGCTTCGAGGACAGCCGGCCGACCACCCATGCCGAGCCGACGTACCTGGTGCACAACTCGATCTTCTACTGCGTGGCGAATATGCCGGGTGCGGTGCCGCACACCTCGACGTATGCGCTGACCAATGTGACATTGCCGTACGCAGTCAGTCTGGCCGACAAGGGCTGGCAGGCTGCGTGCCAGGCCGATCCCGCGCTGGCGCTCGGCCTCAACACCCACGACGGTGAACTCACCAATGCGCCCGTCGCGCAAGCTCACGAACTGCCACATCGGGCGCTCGCCGATGTGCTCGGCTGACCGGTGAATCCCGAGCCGACGGTCACGACCAGGATCTGACGATCGCTGCCACGGTCAGCGCCGCCCAGGCGGTCGAGGGCTACCTCGACCACCTCCGGGTGGAGCGTGGAGCCTCGCCGCACACGGTTGCGGCCTATCGCCGTGACCTGCGTCGGTACGTGGATTTCCTGCACCGGCAGGAGATCGACGACCTCGCCCGGGTGACGCCGACGGTCGTGGCCGACTTCGCCGGCGATCTGCGGCAAAGTGAGCTGGCGCCGGCCAGCACGGCCCGGATCGTGGTTGCGGTACGCAGTCTGCACCGCTTCGCCCTCGAGGACGGACTCACCGAGTCCGATCCGGCCCGGGAAGTCACCCCACCCAAGGCGGGTCGGCGGCTGCCGAAGGGACTCAGCCTGGCCGAGGTCCAAGCCCTTTTGGAGACACCCCTTTCCGGGGGGCGGGATGGCGGGATAGGCGGCGTGGAAACTCCGCTGGGGCTGCGTGATGCGGCGTTACTGGAGCTGCTGTACGGGACGGGTGCCCGGATCTCGGAGGTGGTCGGCCTCGATGTCGACGACGTCAGCCGGGTGGCCGAGGCGGCGGCTGACGAACCGGTCGGTCTGCGGCTGTTCGGGAAGGGCAGCAAGGAGCGCTGGGTGCCGGTCGGGTCGTACGCCCGCGAGGCGCTGCGGGCCTATCTGACCCGTGCGCGGCCGGGCTTGGTCGCCAAGGGCAAGGGCACGCCCGCACTGCTGGTCAACAGCCGCGGCGGCCGGCTGTCCCGGCAGAGCGCCTGGACGATCCTGCGCACCGCTGCCGAACGGGCCGGGATCACTGCCGAGGTCTCACCGCACACACTGCGGCACAGTTATGCGACCCACCTGCTCGAGGGCGGCGCGGACGTACGGGTGGTGCAGGAGCTGCTCGGACATGCCTCGGTGACCACGACGCAGATCTACACGATGGTGACCGTGGATCATCTGCGGGAGGTCTATCGATCGGCGCACCCGCGCGCGATGGGCTGACAGACCGGCTGGCGAAGCGGGCTCAGACCTTGGTTCGCGCCACGAACCTCCGCATCACGACCAGACCGATCACGATGTAGAGCGCCAGTGTCACCAGGTTGGTCGCCCAGTTCTCGAGGGCGCCCAACTCCGCGGCCAGCGTGCCGCCCAGGTGCAGACCACCGTGGATCCCAACAGCCGCCCAGATCGATCCGGTGGCGAAGTAGAGGGCTGCTGCCGCGTACCCGAAGGCACCGGCGTGGACGATATAGATCAAGCCCTCGCCGAAGGTCGCGTGTCCGCCGTTGGAGGCGATGTGGATCAGCCCGAAGATGGCCGCCGAGATCAGGGCCTGGCGGTGATAGCCGCCGCCGGTCGACTGGGTGAACCAGCCGCGCCACACGAACTCCTCGGTGATCCCCTGCATCCCGTAGCCGACGGCCAGCACGAGGAGCAAACCGACCCAGAACGGCTCGCCACTGGGGGTCACGGTGTCGCCCAGTCCGATTCGGGTCATCAGCACGGCGACCGGCACGATGACCGCGAGGCTGATCACGGTGCCGAGCAGCAGTGCCGGTAGCCAGCGCCTGTCGAACCGGATTCCGGTGATCGAGAACGGACGCTTGTCGATCCATCGGGTGCACAGCATGAGGAGCAGCACCGCAGCTACGGGAACCAGCAGCAACGGTCCGCACTGCTTGAGCAGCACCAGCCACCAATTGCCCGCGAGCGCGTCGTCGTGGAAGTCCATACCGGGGATCCGCACTACGAGCAACGCGGGACCGTACGCCACCAGTGTGATCGCGAGTGCCAGCACGGCGCGGAGCGCGACGCCCCACCAGACGGCGGGTTCGGTGCGGGCGGGTCCGTATTCAGACGCGGATGTGTGCTGCGACGCGGTGATCGAGTCCTGACCGGCGGTCGTATTCGTCATGGTTCGAAGTTATGGCCCGGGCGAGGGCCACTGTCAGTCACCGCCGTCACCACTTGAACACGGGCTACCCATGACCGTGGTCATGGGTAGCCGGCGACGTCGAGCGGGGCCGGTCAGTGGAATGTCGACAAAGCGCCTGGAAGTGCGGCTAGGCTGCGCGTGGCGACATGAGGAGGGCCGGGAGTGGAGCACGACGGCGAGGTCCGCTACGACGAGGCCGACAGCAAGAGCAGCAACGCGAGCGACAGCGAGGACGTCAAGGCGGCTGAGGACTCCTCGGACGCCTTGTTCGAGTTGCCGGCTGCCGACCCCGGACCTGAGTTGGGACCCACCGGCCGCCCCTGGCCGGATCTGCTCGATCCCGAACCGGTGACCGGTCATGGTCCGGCGGTGGTGATCGCCATGTGCAATCAGAAGGGTGGCGTCGGCAAGACCACGACGACCATCAATCTGGGCGCTGCGCTGGCCGAGTTCGGCCGCAAGGTGCTGCTGGTCGACTTCGATCCGCAGGGCTCGCTGTCGGTCGGGCTGGGCATCAACCCGCACACTCTCGAACTCAGCATCTACAACCTGCTGCTCGGTCGCGACGCCACCTTGGACGAGGTGATCCAGCCGACGGTGATGGACGGCGTGGACATCATGCCGGCCAATATCGATCTGTCGGCAGCCGAGATCCAATTGGTCTCCGAGGTCGCCCGGGAGCAGACGCTGCAGCGGCTGCTGCGTCGGGTCCGGGATCGCTACGACTTCATCCTGATCGACTGCGCGCCCTCGCTGGGTCTGCTGACCATCAACGCGCTGACGGCCTCTGACAAGGTGATCATGCCGCTGGGATGCGAGTTCTTCGCGCTGCGGGGCATCGCGTTGCTGACCGACACGATCAACAAGGTCCAGGACCGGCTCAACCCCGATCTGGAGATCCTCGGCATTCTCGGCACCATGTACGACCCGCGTACGCTGCACGCCCGCGAGGTGCTCGACCGGGTGGTCGACGCCTTCGGCGACGTGGTGTTCCACTCCGTGATCCGGCGTACGGTCAAGTTCCCCGAGACCACCGTGGCCGGGGAGCCGATCACCAGCTATGCCTCGTCCTCGCCCGGGGCCGGTTCGTATCGGATGCTCGCCAAGGAGGTTGTGCAGCGGTGTCGCGCCGAGTGAAGCTGCCTGGCGCCTCGGAGCTGTTCCGCTCGACCGGCGGCGACGGGTCCGAGCTGCCCAGTGCCGGATCGTCGGCCTCAGCCCGGTCGGTCGGGCCGGAACCGTCGAGTGCGCCGACCGTCGGGACCGGACGGGTCCGGCACGACGAGAAGATCACCGTGTACGTGAGCCGGGAGGAACTGCTCGCCCTCGAACAGGCCAGGTTGCGGCTGCGCGGCGAGTTGGGCGTCGCCGTCGACCGCGGCCGGCTGGTCCGGGCCGCGATGGCGTTGGCCCTGGCCGATCTGGACGCGGCCGGCGAGAGCAGTGAACTCGTCCGGCGCCTGACGGCCTCTTGAGCGCCGAGGTGACCGAGCACGCCCAGAACGAGGACGCGGGAAACGAGGGTGTCTTCCAGGTCCATCTGAGCAACTTCACCGGCCCGTTCGACCTGCTGCTGCAGCTCATCTCCAAGCACAAGCTGGACGTCACCGAGGTCGCGCTGTCCGCGGTCACCGACGAGTTCATCGCGCACATCAAGAACGCCGGTGACACCTGGGACCTGGAGCAGACCAGCCAGTTCATCGTGGTCGCCGCCACCTTGCTCGATCTGAAGGCGGCCCGACTGCTGCCGTCGGGAGAGATGACCGACTCCGAGGACCTCGCGCTGCTCGAAGCCCGTGATCTGTTGTTCGCCAGGCTGCTGCAGTACAAGGCGTACAAGCAGGTCGCCTCGATCCTGGCGGAGCGGCTGGTTGCCGAAGACCGGCGGCATCCCCGGCAGGTCGGGCCGGATCCGCGGTTCGCCGGGCTGCTGCCCGAGATCCAGCTGCGGATCACCCCGGAGCAACTGGCGGCGCTGGCGGCCAAGGCGATGGCACCCAAGCAGGCCGACGTCATCTCGCTGGCCCATCTGCACACCTCCACGGTCAGTGTCCGGGAGCAGGCGCAATTGGTGGTGGATCGACTCCGTCGCTCCGGGACCATGACCTTCCGGGCACTGACCGCCGACGCGGAGAACACCGTGACCACGGTCGCACGGTTCCTGGCGCTGCTGGAGCTGTTCCGCGAGCAGGCGGTGGCGTTCGAGCAACTCACTCCGCTGGGGGAGCTGACCATTCGGTGGACCGGGAGCGAATCCGGGGACCTGGACATCTCCGACGAGTTCGATGAGGAGCAGTCCGCTCCGCAACCCAAGGAGGAGCGACGTTGAGCGAGCCAGCCGTGACCGCGGCGGAACCGCTGCCGCTGAAGACCGCCGAGGAGATCACCGGCGGGCTGGAGGCATTGCTGCTGATCGCCGAGGAGCCGATGCCGACCGCCGAGCTGGCCGCCGCGCTCGATGCGACCACGGGTGTGGTTGCCGAGGCGCTGGCTCAGCTGGTGGCCTTCTACGACGAGACCGGCCGCGGTTTCGAACTGCGGGAGGTCGGCGGTGGGTGGCGCTACTACACCCGCGCCGAACACACCGAGCTGATTTCCGGCTATCTGTTGGAGGGCCGCCAGGCCAAGCTGTCGCAGGCGGCGTTGGAGACTCTGGCCGTGGTGGCGTACCAGCAGCCGATCGCCCGCGGCCGGATCTCGGCGATCCGCGGCGTGAGCGTCGACGGCGTGATGCGTACGCTGCTGCAGCGGGGTCTGATCGCCGAGGCCGGTCCGGACCCGGAGTCCGGGGCGATGCTGTTCCGGACCACCGGCTACTTCCTGGAGCGGATGGGACTACGCAGCCTGGACGAGCTGCCCGCCCTGGCGCCCCATCTGCCCGATGCCGCCGAACTGGAGGCCGAGCTGAGCCAGCTCGCCCGGCCCGAACCCGTACCCGAGTTGTCAGACTCCACGGACGCCCCGGCGACCACAGAATCTGACAACTCGGAAGAGGAGGAGACGAAGGATGAGTGAAGCTGCCGAGGGCGTGCGCCTGCAGAAGGTGCTGGCGAGTGCGGGCATCGCCTCCCGCCGGGCCGCCGAGATCATGATCAGCGAGGGCCGGGTCGAGGTGAACGGCAAGCTGGTGATCGAGCAGGGGCTGCGGATCGACCCCGAGCGCGATGTGGTCCGGGTGGACGGTTCCCGCATCCCGCCACCACGCCGACACCTCTACCTGGTGCTGAACAAGCCCCGGGGCTATGTCTCCACCATGGACGATCCCGAGGGCCGCCGGAATCTCAGCGATCTGCTCGCCCAGAGCAATCAGCGGGTTGCGCAGCGGGAGCGGCTGTTCCATGTCGGTCGGCTGGACACCGACACCGAGGGCTTGTTGCTGCTCACCAATGACGGTGAGCTGGCGCACAAGCTGGCGCATCCCTCGTTCCGGGTGCCGAAGGTCTACCTCGTCGAGGTGGAGGGACTGATCTCGCCGGACACGCTGCGGCGGCTCCGCAAGGGCGTCCGGCTCGAGGACGGCTGGGTCAATCCGGAGACGGTCAAGATCGTCTCCACGGCCGCGGACCGCACCATGGTGCGCGTCGTGTTGAGTGAAGGTCGTAACCGCATCGTGCGCCGTACGATGGAGGCGGTCGGGCACCCGGTGCGGCGCCTCTCCAGGACAGCGATCGGTCCGGTCCGTCTCGGCAACCTGCCGCAGGGCCAGACCCGGGACCTGACCCGGGAGGAACTCGGTGCACTACTCGACCTGGTGGAGAAGTCGTCCTGAGGCTTGTTCCTCGCATCACCTGAGGAGGTGACAGTGGATCGCCGCATCTACGGTCTGGAGACGGAGTACGGGGTCGCCTGCACCTCCGGGGGCACCCGTCGGCTGACCCCGGACGAGGTGGCTCGCTATCTGTTCCGGCGGGTGGTGACCTGGGGTCGGTCGAGCAACGTCTTCCTGCGCAACGGGTCACGGATCTATCTCGACGTCGGCTCGCATCCGGAGTATGCGACCGCCGAGTGCGACGACCTGGTGCAGCTGATCAACCACGACCGGGCCGGCGAACGGATCCTCGAGGATCTGATCATCGATGCCGAGCAGCGGCTGGCCAACGAGGGCATCAGTGGCGACATCTTTTTGTTCAAGAACAACACCGACAGTCACGGGAACTCCTACGGCTGCCACGAGAACTACCTGATCTCCCGGGTCGGCGACTTCGCCCGGATCACCGACGTGCTGGTGCCGTTCCTGGTGTCGCGGCAGCTGATCTGTGGCTCGGGGAAGGTGCTGCACACCGCCCGCGGGGCCGAGTTCAGCGTGAGCCAGCGGGCCGAGCACATCTGGGAGAGCGTGTCGTCGGCGACCACCCGAAGCCGGCCGATCATCAACACCCGGGACGAGCCGCACGCCGACCCGGAGCGCTACCGGCGGCTGCATGTGATCGTGGGCGACTCCAACATGAGCGAGACCACCACGCTGCTGAAGGTCGGCAGCGCCGAGTTGGTGCTGCGCCTGATCGAGGCCGGGGTGCCGATGCGCGACCTCACCCTGGAGAACCCGATCCGGGCGATCCGCGATCTCAGCCGGGACGCGACCGGCCGGGTGACGGTGGCGCTGTCCAATGGTCGCCGGGCGTCCGCGCTGGATCTGCAGACCGAGTACTACGAGAAGATCAGCGAGTTCGTCCAGCGGGAGGGCATCGGTACTCAAACGGTGGTCCGGGTGCTGGATCTGTGGGAACGGACCCTGCGGGCAGTGGCCGAGGACAAGCTGGCTCTGGTCGACACCGAGATCGACTGGGTGATCAAGCACAAGCTGCTGGACCAGTACGCCGCCAAGCACGGACTCGGACTGGACGATGCGCGGATCGCGCAGCTCGACCTTGCCTACCACGACATCCGGCGCGGGCGGGGTCTGTTCGACCTGCTGGAGCGACGGGGGATGGCGGCCCGGGTCACGAACGACCTGGACATCTTCCGGGCCAAGTCGGTGCCGCCGCAGACCACCCGCGCCAAGCTCCGCGGAGATTTCATCCGGGCCGCTCAGGAGCGTCGGATCGACTACACCGTCGACTGGGTGCATCTGAAGCTGAACGACCAGGCTCAGCGTACGGTCTTGTGCAAGGACCCGTTCGTCGCCGCCGACGAGCGCGTGGAGCGCTTGATCGCCGCCATGCGTCGCCCCGGCTCCTGACCCGCCGACGACAGCACGACCGGGTAAGGTTTGCCGGTGCCTGTTGACTTGCCTGTCCGTTCCGTTCCTACCTTGCGCCCTCGCCGTGTGTTGAAGACTCTGCTGGTGGCCGGCGTCGCCGTGTCGCTGAGCCTGCTGGGTGCTTGCGGTAAGGAGGGCGATCCGGCCGCGACTGCCTCGCCGAGCCCGTCCGCGTCCGCCGGCTCGCCGTCGGCCAGCGCCAGCCCGTCGAAGGCAGCGGTGAAGGCGTCGGACAGCCTGGATGCCATCAAGGTGACCGGCGCGTACGGCAAGTCGCCCAAGGTCACAGTCAAGGCACCGTTCGCGATCGACAAGACGCGTACGACCGTGCTCAGCAAGGGCGACGGGCCGACCATCAAAGAGGGCTCGACGGTGACCGTCGACTACTACGGGGTCGATGCTCGGACCGGTAAGAAGTTCGACGACTCCTTCAGCCGGGGTGCGCCCGCGACCTTCAGCCTGGCGCAGGTGGTGCCTGGCTTCAGCAAGGGTCTGACCGGCCAGAAGCAAGGCAGCCGGGTGCTGATCGGGATGCCCGGCACGGACGGTTACGACGCCAGCGGCGGGAACGCGCAGGCCGGCATCGAGGTCGGCGACACGCTGCTGTTCGTGGTGGACATCGTGGCCGTGCCGCTGGACGGCCCGGAGGGCACGGCGGTCGAGCCCAAGGCCGGCCTGCCGAAGGTGACCGACAAGGACGGGGTTCCCGAGATCACGATCCCGAAGACGGATCCGCCGGCGAAGCTCGTGGCGCAGCCGATCATCAAGGGCAAGGGCGCCAAGGTCGCCGAGTCGGACACGATCACCTTCAACTATCGCTGGTACACCTGGGACGGCAAGCTGGTCGAGGAGTCCTACAAGGACAAGCCTGCGGAATACCAGCTGGCGGGTCTGCTGCCGGGCATGGCGAAGGGTCTCAAGGGTCAGACGGTCGGCAGCCGGGTGCTGTTGGTCATCCCGCCGGCGGACGGTTACCCGGACGGCAACGCCACACCGAAGATCGAGAAGGGCACCACCCTGGTGATGGTGGTCGACCTGCTCTTCGCTGCGGAGGGTCAGGCCCAGTAAGCGGGAGTTCCCTTGTCGGCCGCCCATATCTGATAATCAGAGTTACTCTGGAGGTATGCGGACCATCACTGCGACTGAGGCGTCCCGTAGGTTCTCCGACCTGCTGGACGCCATCGAGCGGGGCGAGGAAGTCACCATCACGCGTGGCAATCGACCGGTGGCTCAGCTTCGTCCGGTGCGCCATACCGGACGGGAACTGGAAGCTGCGCTGGCGACGATTCCGCCTCCCGACGGGCGGTTCTACGAGGACATCGCGGATACACTTTCCCTGCTCGAACCGGCCATGAGAGATCCATGGAACGAAACCTGATTCTCGACACGGGCACGCTGATCGCGTTCGAGCGGGGAGACCTGGATCGGGCGGCCTTCCGCGATGACGACGTCGCCGTCGCAGCCATCACCATTGCGGAGTATCGAACCGGGAT
The DNA here is from genome assembly GCA_047605905.1 of Microlunatus sp. Lineage (GTDB taxonomy): Bacteria > Actinomycetota > Actinomycetes > Propionibacteriales > Propionibacteriaceae > Microlunatus. Next base: position 16,568 of record JASGEZ010000156.1, on the reverse strand, counting down.
CGAGTTGGCCGATCCTGTTCGCCGCGCCGAAGATCGGGAGCGCGCTCTGGCCGCTCTGATGCCTGTTCTTCAGGTTCTCGACTACACACCGAACACTGCGGCCCATCATGCTCGCCTCTTGGCACATGTGCGACGAGCCGGCCGTCCGCGCGGCGCCCACGATCTGATCATTGCGGCACATGCCGTCGAGGCGGGTCGCCTCTTGGTGAGCACCGACGCCGCAGCTCGGTTCGGCGATTTGCCCGGTGTCGAGGTCGTGACGACCTGAGGTCATTGGTCGGTAGTGACAGAAATCGCCCCCGACCGGCTCGAAATGGGCTCGATTTGGCTGCGTGACGACCGGTCGAGGCAGATTTCTGCCACTTTGGTCAGGGCAATGGATCGGGCGGCCGCACGATCCAGGGGTCCCGCGGCAGTCGCTGCGGGTCGAACCGATCCAGCAGCGTGGCGATGGTGATCGGCTCGTCCGGTTCCGCAAGGTCGAGTGAGGTGGCCAGCAGGCTCAGCACCCGGTCGGGTGTCCAACCTGATGGGGCGAGGTCGGCCAGGGTGACCGCACCGTCCCGCTTGGCCAGCCGGCGACCTTCGCTGTTCAACGCGAGCTGCACGTGCGCATAGGTCGGCACCGGCAGTCTCAGCTGTCGGGCCAGCCATGCTTGCGTCGGGGCCGAGGAGAGCAGATCGTCGCCGCGCACCACCTGGTCCACGCCCGAGGCGCCGTCGTCGACCACCACCGCCAATTGGTAGGCGGCGACCCCGTCATTGCGCTGAACGACCACATCGTCGACCACACCCGGCACCTCGCCGTGCAGCACGTCGCTGATGGTGACCACCGCACCGTCGGCGCGAACTCGCAGTGCCGGCCGGCGACCGTCCCGGCGCCGCTCGCTTCGCTGAGCCTCCGTCAGCGCCCGGCAGGTCCCTGGATAGCGGCCAGGCTCGCCGTGCGGTGCCGAAGCTGCCTCGGCGATCTCCCGCCGGGTGCAGAAACACTCGTAGGTGAGCGGAGCGAGCGCCGCCAACGCGGCGGCGTACACCTCGGCTCGCTCCGACTGGACCAGCAGCGGTGGATCGAAGTCGATGCCGAGTGATTCGAGATCGGTGCGTTGCCGCTCCGCCACGCCGGGCCGGACCCGGCCGGCGTCGAGGTTCTCATACCGCAGCAGGAACCCCCGGCCGGTCGAACGAGCGAACAGCCAGGCCAGCAGCCCGGTGCGCAGATTGCCCAGATGGAGGTCGCCCGTGGGGCTCGGCGCATAGCGGCCGGCGCCGACGTCGTTGATGCTCGCCGGCCAGGTCATCGGAAATCCTTTCGAATGCTGGTAGCGTGGCCCGTCGGCACGCCGTCCCTTGAGTTCGACCTGCGGTCGTACGGGAGTTGAGCATGACATCACGCAAGACGGAGCGGATCCTCAACCTCACGATCTGCCTGCTCGTGTCGGGCCGCTACCTGACCAAGAGCCAGATCCGCGAGGCAGTCGAGGGTTATCACGAACTGTCCGACGCTGCGTTCGAGCGGACTTTCGAACGCGACAAGGACGAGTTGCGGGCACTGGGCGTGCCGATCGAGGTCGGCTCCTTCGACCCGCTCTTCGACGACGAGCCCGGCTATCGGATCAAGGCGTCGGAGTTCGAACTGCCGTCGGTGGAGTTGAGCGCCGACGAGGCAGCCGTGGTCGGAGTGGCCGCGCGGGTCTGGCAGCACGCGAGCGTGGCCGAGTCGACCAGGAGCGCGCTGGCGAAGCTCCGGGCCGCCGGGGTCGAGCCGGACACCTCGCAGCTGGCGGCGTTGGAGCCGTCGGTGCAGGCGCGTGAAGAAGCCTTCGAGCCGTTGTGGACGGCGGTGCTGGATCGCGTACGGGTCTCGTTCACCTATCGGGGCGGGGAGAAACGCACGCTGGAGCCGTGGGGGATGACCGCCTCCAAGGGTCGTTGGTATGTCATCGGCTGGGACACCGACCGGCAGGCCAGCCGGATGTTCAAGCTGACCAGGATCTTGGACAAGCCGCGCCGGGTCTCGAAGGTGGGTGCCTATCAGGTGCCGGACGACCTGGACCTGCGATCGCTCGCCCGGTCTCTGGCGCCACGGGAGCCACATCGGGCCGCGCTGATCGCGGTCCGGGCCGGGAAGGGCCCGACGCTGCGCCGGCGTGGCCGGCCGATCGAGGGCGAGGAAACGGACCGGTTGCCGGCGGGCTTCGAGACCTTCTCGGTGCCGTTCTCCGACCTGCGGACGCTGGCCGAAGAGGTCGTCCGGTACGGCGCGGACGCCATCGTGCTCGATCCGCCCGAACTGCGGGAGCGGGTGCTGCACATGCTGGCCGCGGTAGCCGCGACGGTGGATGAACTGCGTGACCGGGCTCGGGACCGGGACTCCGACCCGGTGGGCCTCGGCGGCAGGGTACTCGGGGGCGGGAGGGCCTCGGCATGATGACCTCGCGCGCCCAGGTGCGCCGGCTGTTGTCCCTGGTGCCGTATCTGCGTGAGCACGACGGCGCGCCGCTGACCGAGGTGGCCGCGGCATTCGGGATCAGCCCGGTGACCTTGCGGGCCGACCTGGACGTGCTGTGGATGTGCGGCATGCCCGGACTCAGCCCCGGTGACCTGATCGACATCGACATGGACGCGGTGGACGGCGAGGGCGTGATCCATCTGTCCAATGCCGACTATCTGCCGCGACCGCTGCGGTTGTCGGCGGATGAGGCGCTGGCCCTGGTGTTGGCACTGCGCACGTTGCGGGGGATCGCCGGCCCCGGCAAGCGGGCTGCGATCGACTCCGCGCTGGCCAAACTGGAGGCCGTGGCTGGCAGCCAGGCGCACTCCGAGCAGGCGGCGGTGCTGGTGCAGGGGGCTCGCGACGACATCCAGGCGCTGGTCACCGACGCCTTGCAGCAGGGCAGGCGACTCGAACTCACGTACGACGTGGCGACCCGCGCCGAGACCACCCGTCGGCAGGTGGATCCGCTACGGGTGTTCGTGCTGGACGGGTACGGCTATCTGGACGCCTGGTGCTACCTGGCCGGCGGTCTGCGTACCTTCCGGCTGGACCGGATCGCCGCGGCGGAGATCACTGAGGTGCCGGTTGCTCAGCACGAGGTGACGCTGCGGGATCTGTCGGGGGGATGGTTCGACTCGCTGACCGACGCCCCGCTGGTGACCCTCGAACTCGATCAGCAGGCGGCCTGGATCGCGGAGTACTACCCGACCGAGCAGGTGACCGCGAGGGCCGACGGCGGTTTGGACGTGACGTTGCGGGTGACCCATCCGTTGTGGTTGGAGGGCATGCTGCTGCGGCTCGGCGGGCATGCCCGGGTCCTCAGCCCCAGCGGTGCCGGTGATTCGGCCGCCCAGGTCGCCCGAGAGGCGATCGAGCAGTACGCGGCGCTCGGCTTGTCGGCTACGAGTTGATTCGGCGTAGGCTGCCGGGATGCTGAAGCTGTCGCCTGAGAGAGCCCGATGACCGGGTGGCCACTGGTCTGGGTCTTCGTCGGGATCGCGGTCGCGGGCCTGATCATGGTGGCCTGCTTCGCCGTCTGGCTGTGGCGCAAGGCGACCGCGCTGCTGCGTGAGGTCGGCGACCTGCTGGATCGGGTCGGACAGATGCTCGACCTGATCGAGGACATCGAGCCGTCGGAGCGCTCGGGACCGGCGGCCGACACCGAGGTCTCGTCGATGGACCGCACACGCCAGCCGGCGACGTAGGATGGCCGACGACCTTCGACCCGACTCAGAGGATCGACCCGACTCAGAGGACCAGCTATGACACCCCTCATCTTCAATCTCGGCCCGATGGAGCTTGTGATCATCCTGGTCATCGTGCTTCTGCTGTTCGGCGGCTCCCGGCTGGCTGGCCTGGGCAAGAGCACTGGGCGGGCGCTGAAGGAGTTCAAGGAGGAGACCAAGGACCTCAAGGGCGACAAGAAGTCGGAGCTCGACGCCCCCAGCAGCCAGCCGTCGACCGGCCAGCAGGCCAGCAGCCAGCAGGTTCCGCAGAGCCCGATCCAGGACCCGGCGCCCAACGACGTCCGCAAGGACGGATGAGCTAGCGGTCACCACCGCCTAGACCACCTATGGCACTGACCGTGATGGGCCGCCCGGTTCGGTTGAACCTGAGCTGGCTCAAACCGCCTCCCACGCCGCCGGACGGGTCCATGACCCTGTTCGAGCACCTGAAGGAACTGCGGTATCGGCTGATCATCGCGGCACTGGCGATCATCATCGGGATGGTCGTCTCGGCGTTCTTCTATCCTCAGTTGCTCGCCATCCTGCGCCACCCGTACGACGTCGGCATCGAGCAGCTGAAGGTGAACAACCCGGACGCCACCAACCTGCTGATCAACGACGGCATCACCTCGCCGTTCACCTTGGCGCTGAAGATCTGCATGGTCTCCGGCATGGTGCTCACCGCGCCGGTCTGGCTCTACCAGCTGTGGGCGTTCATCGTCCCCGGCCTGTTGGCCAAGGAGAAAAAGTGGGCGTTGGTCTTCATCGGCTGTGCCACACCGCTGTTTCTCGCCGGCATCGCGCTCGGTTACTACATCATGCCCAAGGGCATCGCCGTGCTGCTCGGCTTCACCCAGTCCGGCATCACGAACCTGCAGAACATCAACACCTTCCTGTCCTTCCTGCTTCGGGTGATGATCGTCTTCGGGATCGCCTTCCTGATCCCGCTGATCGTGCTGATGCTCAACATCCTCGGGGTGATCAAGGCCAAGCAGCTGGCCAAGGCCCGGGTCTACGTCGTCTTCGCCACCTTCGTCTTCGGCGCCGTGGCCACACCGTCGACCGACCCGTTCTCGATGCTCGCCTTGGCCATTCCGATGGCGATGCTGTTCCTGGTGGCCGAGGTGATTGCCCACATCCTCGACCGGCGCAAGGAGAAGCGGGCGCTGGCCGAAGCGGGTCCGGTCGTGCTCCACGACAAGGCACTCGACGACTTGCACAAACCTGAACCGCCCGAGCCGATCGACGACTAGCCGTGACAGATCTCGGGGCATCCGGTCGATCTCTCGGTGACCGACGGCCGGGCAGCATCGCCCTGGTCGTGAATCCGACCGCCGGCAAGGGTCAGGCGCAGCGCTTGCTGCCTGAGGTCGCCGGACTGTTCCGCGATGCGGGGCACCCGCTGGAGATCTTGATCAGCCGGACCGTCGACGAGGCCCGCGAGATGGCGATCGATGCCGTCGAGCGCGAGATCGGCACTCTGGTCGTGATGGGCGGCGACGGCATGATGCATCTGGGCATCAATGTGGTCGCCGGTCGCCCCGGCGTCTCCAACCTCGGCATGATCCCAGCCGGTACGGGGAACGACCTGTGCCGCGGGCTCGGCATGACCTCCAAGGATCCGGTCTCGGCGGCGCGTGCCATTGCCAGCGGTAGGCCACGCCCGATCGACGTGCTCAAAGTCGGGGACAGCTATGTCGGCGGGGTCGTCGCCACCGGCTTCGACGCCGGTGTCAACGCCCGAGCGAACGCCATGCTCCGGCCCAAGGGAGCACTTCGCTATGCCATCGCCGCGATGGTCGAGCTTGGTTCCTTCGCTCCGCTGCCGTACCGATTGACGATCGACGGCGAAACCCGAGAACTCGAAGGCATGCTGATCGCCGTCGGTAACAGTGCCTACTACGGCGGCGGGATGCGGGTGTGCCCGGTTGCCGACCCGGCCGACGGGCTGGCCGACCTGACCATCGTGCACAAGGCCAGCAGGGTCAAGTTGATGCGGCTGCTGCCGGAGATGTTCTCGGGGAGCTTCATCCGCGACCCCTGTGTCGAATTGGTGCGAGCCCGCAGCGTACGGATCGAGCGTCCGGACCTGGCCGGCTATGGAGACGGCGAACCGCTGCATCCCGGTCCTCTGGACATCGAGGTCTGCTCGGACCTGCTCTGCGTCTTCGCCCCCTGAGCTTCCGGAACCGTCCGACCCGTCCCCGCGCCGCAACCCCAACCCCGATTTCTGTCGAGCTATCCACATCTGACGTGGATAGCTCGACAGAAATCCGGTCGGGTGCGGGGTTTCCGACGGCTGGCTGGGTAGCGTGGCGGCCATGGTCGAACCGAGCCCGGCAGACGCGTACGTACGGTTTCGCAACAGTCAGGCCACTCCCGAGCTGACCGCGTTTGCCGATGGCTATGGCTTCGTCTTCGACGACTACCAGCGGGAGGCGTGTGCGCACCTGGAGGGTGGCTCCGGCGTGCTGGTCGCCGCGCCGACTGGGGCCGGCAAGACGATCGTCGGCGAGTTCGCGGTCTGGCTGGCGTTGCAGCGAGGCAGGAAGGCCTTCTACACCACCCCGATCAAGGCGCTCTCCAACCAGAAGTACGCCGATCTGGTCCGCCGGCACGGGTCGGAGAACGTGGGTCTGCTGACCGGCGATTCGACGATCAACTCCGAGGCGCCGGTGGTGGTGATGACCACCGAGGTGTTGCGGAACATGATCTACGCCGGCTCCTCGACGCTGGACAACCTCGGCTTCGTGGTGATGGACGAGGTGCACTATCTCGCCGATCGGTTCCGCGGAGCGGTCTGGGAAGAGGTCATCATCGGGCTGGCCGACTCGATCCAGGTGGTCGCACTGTCGGCCACGGTGAGCAATGCCGAGGAGTTCGGCGACTGGCTGTCGGAGGTACGCGGTGAGATGGCCGTGGTCGTCTCCGAACGGCGGCCGGTGCCGCTGTTCCAGCACGTCCTGGTCGGCAAGCGGCTCTACGACCTGTTCGCCGACGAGGCGCCCACCGCGGTCGCGCTGCCCAGCCAGTCCAGCGCGGAGGTCAACCCGGCGCTGGTGAAGGTCTCCAAGGAGGAGGCCCGGCACGTCCGTGACGACTCCCGTCGTCCTCGTGGGCGCAGTGGCAAGGGCAAGCGGACTGTCGCGTACGGGAGCGGGAAGTACGGCGGTGCGGCCCACCGTTCGCAGACCGATGCCAGAACCGGTCGTCCCCGGTCGTTGGCCGTTGCCTCGCGGCCGGACCTGGTCGCGGCTCTGGATGCCGAAGGGCTGCTGCCGGCGATCGTCTTCATCTTCTCCCGGCAGGGGTGCGACGCCGCGGTCGGCCAGCTGCTGGCCTCCGGCATTCGGCTGACCAATGCCGAGGAGCGAGCCGAACTGGCGGCGATCGCCGACCGGCATGTCGGAGGGCTGACGGCCGCCGACCTGCGCGCGCTGGACTACGGGAAGTTCGTGGAGGCGCTGCAGCGCGGGATCGCCGCCCACCACGCCGGCATGCTGCCCGCCTTCAAGGAGGCCGTCGAGGAGGCGTTCGTCCGTGGGCTGGTCAAGGCCGTGTTCGCCACTGAGACCCTGGCGCTGGGCATCAACATGCCGGCGCGCAGTGTGGTGCTGGAGAAGCTGGTCAAGTACAACGGCGAGACCCATGCCGACATCACGCCGGGGGAGTACACCCAGCTGACCGGCCGGGCCGGGCGGCGCGGCATCGATGTCGAGGGGCATGCCGTCGTGGTGTGGCAGCCCGGGCTGGATCCGCGCGCGGTCGCCGGGCTGGCGTCGCGCCGTACGTACCCGCTGAAGAGTTCGTTCGCGCCGACGTACAACATGGCGGCCAACCTGGTCGGCGCCGTCGGTCGGGAGCGGGCCCGGTCGCTGCTGGAGCAGTCGTTCGCCCAGTTCCAGACCGACCGCTCGGTGGTCGGGCTGGCGCGGTCGCTGGTCCGCAACAACGAAGCCATCGCCGAGCTGTGGGCCAAGGCGGAGTGCGACCGTGGAGACATCCAGGAGTACGCGCGGCTGCGGGCCGAGATCTCCAGTGTCGAGGCCGAGGCGAGTCGGGAACGGTCGGCCGATCGGCGGGCGGAGGCGACGCAGACGCTGCTGAGTCTGATGCCGGGCGACATCATTCGGGTGCCCAGCGGGAAGAACCAAGGTTGGGTGGTGGTCATCGACCCCGACACCCGGACCGGCGATCGGAACAACCCGCGTCCGCTGGTGCTCACCGAGGACCGGCATATCCGCCGGCTGTCGCAGGTCGACTTTCCCGTGCCGCCGCCGGTCGCCGGGCGGATGCGGATCCCAAAGCACTTCAACCCCAAGGAGCCGGCCTCCCGCCGCAATCTCGGTGCGGCCTTCCGGTCCAAGCTGGCGCAGGTCGACCTCGACCCGCAGCGCTTCCGTCCGGCCAAGGTCAGTGCCGAGGTGGCCGAGCAGATCGAGGAGCTGCGGGACCGGATGCGACGGCATCCCTGTCACACCTGCCCGGACCGGGAGCAGCACGCCCGCTACGCCGAGCGGGCGCTGCGGCTGGAGCGGGAGAACGAGCGTGCCCAACAGCGGGTGTCGTCGCGGACCAACACCATTGCGAACCAGTTCGACAAGATCTGCACGGTGCTGGGATCGCTCGGCTATCTCGGTGGGGAGAACGGCAACGAGGTCACCCGCGAAGGCAGGATGCTGGCCCGGATCTATGCCGAGCTCGACCTGGTCGCCGCCGAGTGCATCCGTTCCGGGGTCTTCGACGACCTGAACCCGGCGCAGCTGGCCGCGGTGCTGGCCTCGCTGGTGTACGAGTCGCGCCGCAGTGACGATCACTGGCGCAAGCCGCGGATGCCCGATCTGATCACCGAGAACGCGATGACCACGGTTCGGCGGATCTGGCGCGAGGTCTCCCTGGTGGAGCGGGACAACCGACTGCCGCGCGGCCCCGAGCCGGATATCGGCTTCAGCCAGTCGGCGTACGCCTGGGCATCCGGGCGACCGCTGTCCGACGTGCTGACCGAGGGACACCTGACCGCGGGCGACTTCGTCCGCTGGGTCCGTCAGGTGCTCGACTTCGCCGGTCAGGTCGCAGACGCCGCGGGTCCGGGCGAACTGCGGGAAACCGCTCGTGCTGCCGTCCGCGCCATGCGCCGAGGCGTGGTTGCCTACTCCCCAGACGATCCGGACGATCAGCTCGGCGACGAGCTACCCGGCTGATCCGCCGAAACACGACTCCGCGGTAGCTGCATCCACCGCGAAGTCGGATCGCGGGGGTCCGGAGCCGGCCATGCGGTGATAACGATTCACTCACGGGTGCACATCGATTTAGCAACTGACCTTGTCGTTCATGATCATCAGGGGCCACCATCGGGAGAATCGCCGCCGATCTCCTGGAGACTGCCATGCCCACAACCCGCTCGCCGCGTTCGCGGCGCTCGGTCGTTGTGGCGTTGGCGACCGCGTTGCTGGGCCCGTTGGGGCTACTCGCGGGTCCGATAGTGCCGGCGAACGCGACACCCCTCGACTCGTCGCCACTCGACGTGTCCCGCGTCAGAGCCCTCCCACCGATCACGTCGCCGGTGGTCGGCCTGCCGGACGCTCCCTCGCCGGACACCGCACGATCTCCGGGCACGGGGGCATCAGACAATCGGGGGCTGGGGCCGGACCTGACACTGCCTGACGACGTCACGTTCGTCCTCGGCCAGCGGGGCGACGCGTACGACATCGAAGCGAACGGCGATCCGGTGCCCACCATCAGCGTGTACGGACTGCCGTCGGGCCTGCGGCTGACCACCTACAGCGATGGCACCGCGATCCTGCACGGCACTGCGACCGGTCCGGCGGGCGTCACGACGGTTGAGGTACGCGCCACGAATGCCGACGCGATCAGCTCCGAGTCGCTGACGGTCGTCGTCCAGCAGCGGCCGGCATTCGTCGATCTCGGTCGGCTGGTGTTCAGGGCCGGCGTGTTCGCCAGCTCGACCATTCGCACCGCTGGGTTCCCCGCGCCGGGGATCGGCCTGGACGGTGACCTGCCCGCCGGGCTGACGTTCGTCGACAACGGCGACGGTACGGGCACGATCTCCGGTACGCCACTCGGTGGTCCGGAGAGCGCGCCGATCACGTTGACCGCCGTCAACGAGGTGGCCGATGTCTCGCAGGCGACCATCGTCGAGGTGACCACGACACCCGGCCGGCCCACACGATCGGGTGTGCCGACCCGATAGACATCCTGATCCGTGCTTCAAGGGCGAAGCGCGGGTCAGGGTTCCGCACCTGAGAACGTCCCGAACGAAGCGCGGGTGTTGGCGCCACGGTCTACGGTTCTGCTATGCCGCTGCCTCCTGTATCTCGCGCCATCGCCTGGCTGACCGGGCTCGCCGCGACCCTGCTGGTCTTGTCCATCGCTGCGGTCGGGCTGCTCGTGGTGCGGATGGATCGAGTCGGGGAACCTGCATTCGGCTTCCTCGTCTGGAACCTGTTCCTCGCCTGGATTCCGTTCGGGATCGCGGTTTGCGCGGCACTGGTCCACCGCCGCTCCGGCCCGCGGCCGCTGTTGTGGTTCCTCGGTGTCTGCTGGCTGCTGTTTCTGCCCAACGCGCCCTACATCCTCACCGATTTCATCCATCTCGGACGCCGGGGTGGTGCGCCGCTGTGGTTCGACGCGGCGCTGATCGGCACGTTCGCCGGCGTGGGTCTCGCGCTCGGTCTAGCGTCGCTGCTTGTCATGCATCGAGTGGTGGCGGCCCGGTCCGGGCGATTGGTGGGCTGGGTGTTCGCCGTCTCCGCCTTGGTGCTCAGCGCGATCGGGGTCTACCTGGGACGCTTCCTCCGGTTCAACTCCTGGGATGTGATCACCGATCCGAACAGCCTCATCAGCGTGGTGCTGCAGCGGCTCGCCGACCCGTTCGGCAACCCCTTTCTGCTGCGTTTCGGCGTGCTGATGTCGATCCTGCTGCTCGGTTCGTACGGCGTGGCCTGGATCATAGGTCGCGGGATCCTCGGACCGGCGCAGGAGCCTGCCCGTATCGCCCGCGGCTGAAAGGACCACTCATGGCTCGCAGTATCGCCACCAACACCTCTGTCGACCTGGCCGAACTGCTGGAGTTCGTCCGGCCGCGTCATCGATTCCTGCTGGCGACGACGCGCCGGGACGGGCGGCCGCAGCTTTCGCCGGTCTCCGGCGGTGTCGACGACCAGGGTCGTCTGGTGGTCTCCAGCTATCCGGGACGGGCCAAGGCGGTGAACGCCGAACGCGATGCTCGGGTGTCGGTTTGCGTGCTGTCCGATGACTGGAACGGACCCTGGGTTCAGGTCGACGGCGATGCCGAGGTCCTGCACATGCCCGAAGCCGAAGACGCACTCGTCGACTACTTCCGCTGCATCTCCGGCGAGCACCCGGACTGGGACGAGTACCGCGCGGCGATGCGGCTACAGAACAAGTCGCTGATCCGGGTCACTCCCACGCGCTGGGGACCGATCGCCACCGGCGGCTTCCCTGCCGATGTGGCGGCCCGGCTGGACGCCTGACGTCTAGCTTGCCTGCGACACCGTTGACATGTTGAAGTCGGGCACACGGATGGGTGGCATCGCGGTGCGGTTGAAGTAGTCGTTCCACTCCCGGCACAGCACCTTCTCGGTGCGTCCGACCTCGGTGATCCGTGCCAGCAGTTCCAACGGTGACTCGTTGAACCGGAAGTTGTTCACCGCACCGCTGACCTGGCCGTCCTCGATCAGGTAGACGCCGTCGCGGGTGAGCCCAGTGAGCAGCAGCCGCTCCGGGTCGACCTCTCGGATGTACCACAGACAGGTCAGCAGCAGACCGCGTTCGGTCCGGGCCACCATCTCCTCGACCGATGCCGAGCCGCCGCCGTCCAGGATCAGGTTGTCGACCGGCGGCGTCGCGTCGTGCTCGGACTTCGCTGCCCAGGCCCGGTTGCGGATCAACTCCCGCCAGATCCCGTCGCTCATCCAGTCCACCGGCTTGATCGGCAGGCCCAGATCGAAGGTGAACGACGTGCCGTCCGGGCCGCCGACGAAGTCGACGAACGGCACGCATTCCAGGCCGGGGTAGGCCGGGTCGGAATACAGCCGGAGCGGCAGCTCCGACATCCGGCTGCCGATCTTGGTGCCACCACCGGGAGCCGCGTACGCGTTCTGTCCCTCCTCGGCATCTCGGGCGGAGGCCGTCCAGTAGGCGTAGATCATCAGATCCGCGACCGGACCGGGCGGCAGGATCGTCTCGTAGCGACCCGGCGGCAGGTCGAACCGCCGGCTCGCCCAGCCGAGTCTGGTGTCGAGCTCGGCAGCCATCGCGATCACATCGACGTCGGTGAAATCGCGGCTGGCGGCCCCCACCCAGGCCGAGCGGGCGCCGTCGTCGGACTTGGCATTCAGCTCCAGCCGGCCGGTCGGCTGGACACCGCGCAGCCGCAGCCCGGTGGAACTGCCGAGATAGCTCGTGGTGCAGATGTGCTCGGCGAACCCGTAGAGCCGTTGGCCCCGGCCCGCCATCGCGGTGAAGGAGGTCCCGAGGTCGCGCGCCACCTGGGCCAGCACGTCGATGTCGGTCCCTGCGGGTTCCTCGGCGAAGCTCTCGCCGTCGCCCCAGGACTCGACCAGCTCCGCCGCATCGGCCGATGGCGGCGCCGACCGCGCGACTGCCTCGGCCGCTCGCACCAGATCGGCGACCGCCGCCGGGTCGGACACCTCCTGGCTGACCGTCCCGACCCCGGTGCCGCCGGTCACGGCCGCCGTCGCGACCACCGTGAGCGAGGTGCTGGTCATCTCGCCGTTGGTGGTCAGCACGTTTCCGGCCCAGCGCAGATTCGCCTGCGCGGTCTCGGTCGCGTACGCCATCGTCGGGCCGTCGGCGACCGCCAATGCCCGTTCGACCAGCTCAGCTGCCCTGCTCGACGGCGACGCGCTCATGACTGGCTCCCCTCGGCTGCGGTGTTCAAGATGTTGACTCCTCGGAACAGGGCCGATGGGCAGCCGTGCGAGACCGGGGCGACCTGACCGGGTTGACCCTTGCCACAGTTCAGTGCGCCGCCGAGTAGATAGGTGTCGGGACCGCCGACGGCTTCCATCGAGCCCCAGAAGTCGGTGGTCGTCGCCTGATAGGCGATGTCCTTGAGCTGCCCGGCCAGCCGGCCGTTCTCGATCCGGAAGAACCGCTGACCGGTGAACTGGAAGTTGTAACGCTGCATGTCGATCGACCAGGACTTGTCGCCGACGATATAGATGCCGCGCTCGACGCGGGAGATCAGTTCGTCGGTGCTCGGTCCGTCCGCGGCCGGCTGCAACGACACGTTCGGCATCCGCTGCATCGGGATATGGCCGGCCGAGTCGGCGAAGGCGCAGCCGTTGGAACGGGGGAGTTCCCGCAGCGCGGCCATCTGCCGGTCGAGCTGATAGCCGACCAGGATCCCGCCGGAGACGATGTCGAACTGCTGGGCCGCCACGCCCTCGTCGTCCCAGCCGATCGTGGCCAGTCCGTGCTCGGCGGTCCGATCACCGGTCACATTCATCACCGGACTGCCGTATTGCAGGGTGCCCAGCTTGTCGACGGTGGCGAACGAGGTGCCCGCGTACGCCGCTTCGTAACCCAGCGCGCGGTCCAGTTCTGTCGCGTGACCGACCGACTCGTGGATGGTGAGCCACAGGTTGGTCGGGTCGATCACCAGGTCGTAGTGCCCGGCATCGATCGACGGAGCCGTGACGTGCTCGGCCAACAGTGACGGCAGCTCGGCGATCTCGGCGTCGAAGTCCCAGCCCACGCCGGACAGATACTCCCAGCCGCGACCGACGGGTGGGGCGATGGTCGACATGGTGGCGAATCCCGCGTCGGAGACGGAGATCGCGGTGAATTTGGGGAGTTGGCGGACCCGCTGTTGTGTGGTCCGAGTGCCGGCCAGATTGGCGAAGAACGAGTTCTCCTGGACGACCTCCAGCCCGGCACTGGTATGGCTGACTCCCGGTGCTGCCAACAGCCGGTCGATCAGCTCCAGCATCCGGCCGTTGCGCTCGGAGTCGGCGACCTCGAAGGGGTTGATGTCATAGGCCGACACCCACTGGCCGACATGCACCGGTTCGTCGGCCAGCTCGACCCGGTGGGGAGTCAGTGGACGGGACACCTTCGCCGTCGCGACGGCGCGCTCGGCCAGCCGGGCCGCCTCATCGGTCGTCAAGGTGATGCCGGCGGCGAACCCCCACACGCCGTCGTGCACCACCCGAACCGACAGTCCGAGCGACACGACATCGCTACTGGACTCCAGGTCGCGGTCGCGGAAGCTCCGGGAGAGCTGGCGTTCTCGCCGGACGCGTACGTCGGCGTGGCCGCAGCCCAACTCGCTCGCCCGGCTCAGCGCGGCGTCGGCCAGTGCGGCCAACGGCAACGCCGTGAAGGTCTCGTCCATCCTGCTCACTCGCCTGACCCTACTGGCCCGCACTGACAGCGTGATTCGTCGACTCGCTGTGAGGCTCCGCTCCCAAGACTCCGTCTTCACTCCTCGTTCGCAAACGGGAAAAACGTGTTTGCTCTCTCGTCGTTCCAGACGGAGCCCTCGCTCCGCCTCACCGCCGCTCGCGACGGGGACGAAGGCCGTGGATAGGCTTCAGCCATGATTTCTGCCCCTGGCCGGGCCGTCCCATGCACTCCCGAGAGGCTTTGCCCGTGACCGTCGCCGTCCGTGTCATCCCGTGTCTGGACGTCCATGACGGCCGGGTGGTGAAGGGGGTCAACTTCGTCGATCTGCGCGATGCCGGCGATCCGGTGGCGCTGGGTGGGGCGTACGACACCGAGGGCGCCGACGAACTGACCTTCCTCGACATCTCCGCCTCGGTCGAGGGCCGGGAGACCACGCTGGAGGTGGTCCGCCGGACCGCGGAGACGGTGTTCATCCCGCTCACCGTCGGTGGCGGGGTCAGCAGCGTCCGAGATGTCGATCAGTTGCTGCGGGCGGGCGCGGACAAGGTGGCGATCAACACCGGAGCCATTCACCGCCCGGAGGTGATCGCCGAGATCACCCGGCGGTTCGGCAACCAGGTGCTGGTGCTGTCGGTCGATGCCAGGCGTTGCCCCGACCAGCCCTCCGGTTTCGAGGTCACGACCCACGGCGGCCGGAAGAGCGCCGGGCTGGACGCGATCGAGTGGGCCAAGCGGGGCGTCGATCTGGGCGTGGGAGAGATCCTGCTCAACTCGATGGACGCCGACGGCACGACGGCCGGCTTCGACCTGGAGATGATCGCGGCCGTCCGGGAGGTCGTCGACGTACCGTTGATCGCCTCCGGCGGTGCCGGCCGGGCCGAGGACTTCCCGCCGGCGGTGGCTGCCGGGGCCGATGCGGTGCTGGCTGCCAGCGTGTTCCATTTCGGTACGCTCCGGATCGCCGACGTGAAGCAAGCGCTCGCCGCTGCGGGCTACCCGGTTCGGATGACCTCGGCTGTCAGTGCCCACGGTTAGGGTCGACACCAGACCATCGAGGAGGAGAAGGACCCGTGGGAGAGATCGTGGCGTGGCTGCCGTATGCCTCGCCGGAGGAGGCAGCTGAACGGCTCGGCGGGCTGCCGGACGGCGTACGCGTGGAGTGTTATCGCGCCGACGGGGACGACTATCCCGAGTCCATCGAGGACGTGCAGTTCTACGTGCTGCCGTACATGAAGGGCGAAGAGGTCCTCTTCCGAGCACCGGAGATGAGCGGCCTCCGGGTGATCCAGACCCTGACCGCGGGGTATGAGAACTTCCTGCCGTATGTGCCGGACGGCGTCACGCTCTGCAACGCCGCCGGCGTCCACGACGCCTCGACCGCCGAACTGGCCATCGCCTTGACCCTGGCCAGTGGGCGGCACCTGGACGCCTTCGCCCGGCAGCAACCCGAGGGCCGCTGGGCGCCGATCATGGGCAGCGCACTCGCGGACAAGCGGGTGCTGATCATCGGGTACGGACGGATCGGCGAGGCCATCGAACGCAGGCTCGCCGGGTTCGAAGTCGCCTCGGTGACTCGCGTCGCGCGTCGTGCGCGGGACGGGGAGCCACGAGTCCACGCGACCACCGAGCTGCCGGAACTGATCGCCCAGGCCGACGTGGCCATCGTGATCGCCCCGCTCACCCCGGAGACAGATGGCCTGATCGGCGCCGACCTGCTGGCTCGGCTGCCCGATGACGCGTTGCTGGTGAACATGGCCCGCGGTCGGCTGGTCGACACCGATGCGCTGGTCGCGGCGACTGCCTCCGGCCGGATCCGTGCCGCGATGGACGTCACCGAGCCGGAGCCGCTGCCGCCCGATCATCCGCTCTGGCAGCTCCCGAACGTGCTGATCTCCCCGCACGTCGGCGGCGCGAGTTCGGCGTTCTGGCCACGCGCCGATCGGCTGGTGGCCGCTCAGCTGCGACGGTTCGTGGCTGGCGACCCACTCGACAATGTCATTGGAGAACGGTGATCGGACAACGGGTGATCAGCCAACGTGTGATCGGAGAACGACTGTGACGACCGACCCGAGCTGCATCTTCTGCAAGATCGTCGCCGGCGAGATCCCGTCCCGCCGGGTCTACGAGGACGAGGCCGCCATCGCTTTCCTCGATGTCGGACCTTGGTCCCGGGGACACACGTTGGTGATTCCCCGCGAGCATGTGGCCGATCTGGTCACAGACCCGCCTCAGCTGGCCGCCATCGGGCCGGCGATCGATACCACGGCGCGGCTGCTGGTGGACAAGCTGCATGCCGATGGGCTCAATATGCTGTCCTCGGCGAAGCCGGCGGCGGGCCAGGAGGTGTTCCATCTGCACGTGCACCTGATTCCCAGCTACGCCGCGAAACCCGGTCTGCGGAACCTGATCGGTCCGGATCCGGAGGCGGCCGC
>JASGEZ010000155.1:0-5542 GCA_047605905.1 Microlunatus sp. | reverse complement strand
GCGGCAACCAGTCCCGGCGCGGCAATCGGGAGCACGATCCGGACCAGTGTATAGAGACGGCCGGCACCGTCGATCTGTGCCGCTTCCTCGATGGCGATGGGGAGCGACTGGTAAACACTGCGCATCAGCCACAGCGCAAGCGGCAGGAAAGCCGATACATAGATAAGTGTAACGCCCGTATAGGTATCGACCAGATGCATCGCCGTCATGATGCGATATAGCGGGATCAGCACCGTGTAACCTGGGATGGCAAACGTGGCGACCACGATTGCGAAAATCAGCGAGCGTCCAGGAAAATGGAGGCGCACAAAAGCGTACCCCCCCGCTGCTGCAAGCACCATGCACACGATCGTTGCCGCGAGCGACGTGATGATGCTGTTGAACAGGGCCGAGCGAAACTGCTGCCAAACCAGCGTATCATTGGCCATGGTCGATCCCAGCCCCAGAAGCTTAGCATAGTGATCCAGGGTCAGGTTGCGTGGAATGAAACTCACCGTACTCGCCATGAGATCCGGCGTGGGCGTGAGGCTCGTGACCAGGGCCCAATAGACAGGCAGCAGCGACCAGATCACAAGGGCGGCGCTGGCCACGAAAAGACCGAACGAGCGGAGCGGAGCGTTCATGTTCAATCGATCCTGGTTTCGCGATAGACGCGTGTGACGAAGATGAGGGAAACGGCCAGCGATACGAACATCACGAGGACGGACAGCGCCATTCCTTTGGAAAAGTGCAGGTTCTGGAATGCTTCGAGATACACCTGGACAAGGATCGGTCTCGTGTCGACACTGGAACCCGCCAGGATCCATGCTTCGTCGAACAGGTTGAAAGCCGTGACGATCGATTGGGCAAGCGCGATTCCAAGGCCGCTACGGATCAAAGGTAGCGTCATCCGCCCGAAAAGCTGGAACTTGTTCGCACCGTCGATGCGGGCAGCCTCGTAGATATCTTTTGGGATCGACTGGAGAGCCGCAAGAACGATGACGACGGTCAGCGGCATGTTGCGCCAGACGTGGACAAGCGTCACCAGCAGCAGCGCCGAAACCTTGTCGTTGAACCAGACGTGTTTCTCGAAATCGAAGCCGGCGGCAATCAGAAGGCCGTTCAGCAAACCGTGGTCCGGATTGTAGATCCAGCGCCAGACCACGGCATTGACCACGCCTGGCAGGGCCCATGGCAGGACTGTGACAGCAAGCAGCCAGCGCCGCCCCCAAGTGAGTTTGTTAAGCAAGACGGCCGCGGCAATGCCGCCGACCGTTTCCAAGGAGACGGCCAGGACAACATAAAGCAGGGTGTTGGCCCAAGCTGTTATGGACCCCCTGTCGCTGAAGGACGAGATGTAATTGTTCAAGCCGACAAACGGCGTGCCCGGCAGCATCGGATCGACACGATGAAGGCTCTGCCAGATGGTTTCCGCCACCGGCCAAATCACCAGACTGAACATCGTCAAGACGATCGGCGTGGCAAGAAGGATGCCAAGCCAGGTATCGGACCGACTGCCACTGTGCGGAGAGGCCTGCGATGCTGCGAGGGCACGTTCGCTCATTGCTGAACGGCCTCCGCGGTTTGATCGGCAATCTGCTTGACGGCGTCGGCAACGCTGATCTGTCCCTTGGCCGCCTGATTGATTGCTCCGTAGACTGCGGCACTGAACTGAGGATACCAGATCGGCGTTCCCTGCGGGAAGAGCGGGCCTGCGGTGGGCGCCTGCTTCGCCAAGACATCGCCACCATCAATCTTGCCGGACTTGGCCAACTCCTCCAAGACCGAGGTCCGTGTCGGCAGTGTCGCAGTCGTTGTGTAGTTCAGGATTTCCTGCTCGCGTCCAGTATACCACTTGGCAAAGGCGAGGGCGGCCTCCTTGTGTTGCGATGATTCTGGAATACCAAGCGCCTCAGGCAGACCGTAGCTGCGGGTGGTGCCGGTTACGGTCGGGAACAGGACAGCGGCAGCATTGCCTGCGACCTTGGACTTCGTTTTGTCATTGTAGGTCGCGATCCGCCCGGCCTCTCCACTGATCTCGATGCTGACCTGGCCATTCATAAAAAGCTGGTGGACATCGGAGTCGGTGAGGCCCGGAGCTGTTGGATCCACCAGTCCCTGCTTCAGAGCATCGACTTCAAAGGCAAGCGCCTTGAAGCCGGCCGAATTCGGATCGGTGAACAGGGGCTTGAAATCCTTATCGAAGAGCTCCCCGCCGAAGGCCTTGGTCAGGAGATACCAGGTCGTGGAAGTGGCCTCGTTCGCCGACATCGGAATACCGATCGGGAACTTGACGCCCCCCTTCTCCTTGATGGTTTTAGCCGCAGTCAGCAGTTCATCGAGTGTCTTGGGCATCGTCGTGATGCCGGCCTTGGCGAAGTGTTCTTTGTTGACGATCAGGACGCGAAAATCGTTCACGTAAGGCACGCCGATCAACTTGCCATCGTATCGAAAGATCGCAGTGGACGGAATATCCTTGACCGTTGCCTCGTCGAGCTGGCTATCGAGTGTCGTATACCAACCCGCTGCACCGAACTGGCCAGTCCATGACCAGTCCATCTCCGTTACATCTGCAGGCGCCGTTCCAGCCAGAAGCGCGGTGACAAGCTTGGCACGTATGTCGTTCCAAGCCAGCGTCTGGAGATCGACATGAATTCCCGTTTCTTTCTCGAAATCCTCCGCAAGACCGTCTCGCTGGCCCGATGGCAGCAGGACGGTGATGCTTTGGCCGGCCAGAGGCTTGGCGCTATCGGCCAATGCGGGCATAGCCGCAATCAGTGCGGAGAGCGCGACGAACGCCCGAAGTCCTTGCTTAACCATTTCCAGTTCTCCTCTTTGCTTTAGTGGATGCAGCCATTTTTAGAGTGGACCGCACATTTTGCGATCGATGCCTTGAGGCGATCGATCCATGCTTTATCCACCGGCCATTCGAGATGTCGAGCGGCGCGCAGAAGGGCGCCACCGATGGGAGCAAGCTGGGGGATGACGGGTTCACATCCCAAGAGTTCAGCGAGCCGCTTGCGGACATGCCGGCTGGCAAAGACCCCGCCCGCATAGCTCCATGGGTATGAAGAGCCGGGACCAAGACGCTGTCTCGCGGCTTCGACGTGGAGCGCAAGCTGTTGTGCCGCCTCGTCAAGAATGCTGGTAGCTGTCTGATCGCCCTGCATCGCCAGTTGATCCACAACGGCAGAAACCGCAGCGATCTTGGAGCGCTGATGATCAAGGCCGACAACCCATTGCAGCAGTGCATTCTGAGGCGCATCACCGTCAAGACCCAGGAAATTGAACACACCATCAGCGAAGGCCTTCGCATGCAGGCGTCCGTCGAGGACATGGCTGACACGGGCGATGGCCTCGCGGCCTATCCAATAAGCGCTTCCCTCATCGCCAAACGCATCTCCCCAGCCACCGACGCGAAGCGAGCGGCCTCTATCGTCCCGTGCCCAGACCATTGATCCGGTGCCGGCAAGTACCAGCACTCCAGAGCCGCCAGCGAAGGCGCCCACATGCGCAGCGTCGACGTCGTTGATGACTTCATGCCGGCAGGCAAGCAGAGAATTGGCAGCGGCCCTCTGCTCATTCGTGATAGAATCGACCTCACCGAACGCTGGAAGGGCGAGCACTCCGTATTGGGCAGAAGCTGCCTCGCGCCCGGCGGCCGCGAATAGACGCATGAGATCCGAGTGCCAGGCAGGATTGTCCATGGGATTGATGCCAACGGCATCGAGCCAGAGCACGATTTCGCCGTCTCGATTTGCAGCCGCGAGGATCGTCTTAGTCCCGCCGCCGTCGATCGCCAGAAGTTCGGACATCATGCGGTCCCCGTGAGGGGGTCGACAAGCGTCACAGGCGCGCCGATATCCTGCAGCCTGCGTCGCCAGTCTCTCGATAAGCCCTGGTCGGTTATCACATGGGTCGAGGCGGACAATGGCGCGACAGCATAGGTCGACCGGACGCCAAACTTACTCGAATCGGTGACGGCAAAGCAGCTATTGCACCGCTTCATCATTCGGGCATTCAGGCTGGCTTCCGCGCTATCGACACTGAAAATCGTTGCGTCCGGACCTATGGACCCGACCCCAAGGAACAGTTGGTCGAACCAGAGCCGCTCCAGAGTCTCCTCTGCCTGAGGACCAACCATCGAAGCGTTCTCGTTGCGTAATTGCCCGCCGATGACGACAACTTGGAGCTTGGGCACATCGAGAAGTTCTTGGGCAATGAGCAGTCCATTGGTAAAGACCGTGAGCGCGATCGGACTGATACGCAGCAGTTTTGCGAGCTGCCGCACGGTGGTCCCGGCGTCAAAAAAAACCGTCGAGTGGGGGGCCAGCCGCTCGTAAGCCGTGGCGGCAATCGCACGCTTGGCTGCCAAGTTGTGCCGCTCGCGTTCGCCGAATGCGATCTCGACCCCCGACCTCTGCGCAATCCGGGCTTCACCATGCGTGCGATCGATAACACCCTGTTCTGCGAGCAGGAGCAGGTCGCGTCGAATTGTTGGCAGGGAAGTGCCGATTGCCTCCGCCAACGCCTGCACGCTGGTGGGTCCATGCGCGTAGAGGTGGCTGCGGATCGCGTCGAGGCGCCCCAATTTCGTTGTTCCCAGGGACATCGGCCAATACCAATAGTGATTGATATCGTTCTTATGCGACCGCATATCGCATGATGATAGATCTGTGTCAATCATGATAATGATCGATCGTGATTTTGTCTCGCATGCGCCAAACATGAGCACTTCATGTTCATCGGCATGAAATGCACAGCACGCTCGAGTTAGCGGATGCGGCGTATCTCAGAGTCCCTCCGGCTGCCCCTGGCGGAACGTCCGGGCACCCTCTGCGGTGCCGCCGTGCTGATCCACGTGCTTTTAGGGGCGTAGCCTTGGGCTCCGACCTCGACCCGGGCGATGATGCGCTCCACGCGGCTCCAGCTGGTGGCGCCGTCAAGGAACTCCTTGAAGCGACGGACCTTGCCCGTCTTGGCCGACGCTCCCAAGCGTGTCGTCGTACTGGCTGCACGTGGTTCGTCTCCGCATGGACCTGCCATCCGACCAGAAGAATCGCGCCAGCAGCGGCGGCTGACAGGGATGGCAAGACTCGATTCGAGTCCCTTGAACACTCACGTGAAGACGGCGCCGATCATTCTATCCGCAAGGTTCTGCCTCGCGTCGATGGTGAGTTGAGATGGAAATGCCATCGTCAAAAATGCTTTCTCGAGGAGACGGACGAGTCTGCTCCCTCGTAGGTCAATATTTGTAAGACCTGTCGATGCAAGGTTTCGTTTGCGCTGGCCAAACAAAACTTGCCAGACGTCAAGGTCAGCGGACCGCCCTGCCAATCGGTAATGTAGCCACCGGCACCAATGACGACGGGAACAAGAGCACAATAGTCGTAGGGGTCGAGGCCGCCATCGATGCTGATGTCGATGCTGCCGTCCGCCACGCGGCCGTATGCTGTGCAGCTGCCACCGTAGACACACCAGCGCGTCGACTCGCGCAGTCGATCGACCCGGCTCTTGTCGGCCTGCGTAAAAGCCTCCGGGTTGCCGTTTGCCATGAGTGCAT
>JASGEZ010000154.1:0-14682 GCA_047605905.1 Microlunatus sp. | reverse complement strand
GTCAGATTCTGTGGTCGCTATGGCGACCACAGAATCTGACAACTCGGGGTCTTCTTAACCGATGTCGGCGAGCAGATCCTGCCTGGTCAAGACGCCGATCGGCTTGCCGTCGTCCAACACCAGCAGCGCATCGGCGTCGACCAGCAGCTCGACCGCCTTGCTCACCGGCTCGCTGGCGCCCAGCACGGGCAGCGGTGCCTCCATTGCCGACTCCACGGCATCGGCCGGGCGTGCGGTGCGGTTGAACAGCACTCCGAGCAGGCCGCGCTCGCTGACCGAGCCCACGACCTCGGCGGCCATCACCGGCGGCTCGGCCCTGACCACCGGCATCTGCGAGACTCCGTACTCGCGGAGGATCGATACGGCTTCTGCGATCGTCTCGCCGGGATGGGTGTGCACCAGCGACGGCAGCTGACCGGACTTCTCCCGCAGCACCTGACCGACCGTCCGACCCTCGGTCCCGGAGGTCCCGAATCCATAGCGGGTCAGCCATTCGTCGCTGAACACCTTGGTCAGATAGCCCCGGCCGGAGTCGGGCAGCAGCACCACGATGACCGCTTCGGGGTCGTCCAGTTCCTCGGCCAGCCGCAACGCCGCCACCACAGCCATCCCTGATGAACCGCCGACCAGCAGCGCCTCCTCACGGGCCAGCTTTCGCGTCATCGCGAACGAGTCGGCATCGGAAACCTCGATGACTCGATCGCAGACACCGCGGTCGTAATTCGACGGCCAGAAGTCCTCGCCGACGCCCTCGACCAGATAGGGCCGTCCGTCGCCGCCGGAGTAGACCGAGCCGGCTGGATCCGCGCCGATGACCTGAACCCGACCCTCGGAGACATCCTTCAGATAGCGTCCGGTGCCGCTGATGGTGCCACCGGTGCCAATGCCGGCGACGAAGTGGGTGATCTTGCCCTCGGTCTGTCGCCAGATCTCCGGCCCGGTCGACTCGTAGTGGCTGGCCGGGTTGTTCGGATTGGAGTACTGGTCTGGCTTCCAGGCGCCGTC
The DNA here is from genome assembly GCA_047605905.1 of Microlunatus sp. Lineage (GTDB taxonomy): Bacteria > Actinomycetota > Actinomycetes > Propionibacteriales > Propionibacteriaceae > Microlunatus. The sequence goes on along the minus strand of JASGEZ010000154.1, from coordinate 13,677 downwards.
GATCTCGCGTACCAGCCGGTCCGAGACCGAGTAGTAGGAGTCCGGGTGATCCGGCTCCACCGCGGTCGGGCAGACCACGACCCGGGCGCCGTACGCGGCCAGCACGTTCCGCTTGTCCTCGCTCACCTTGTCGGGGCAGACGAAGACGCACTGATAGCCCTTCGCCTGCGCCACGATCGCCAGCCCGACGCCGGTGTTGCCGCTGGTCGGCTCCACGATCGTGCCGCCCGGCTTCAGCAGACCGTCTCGCTCGGCCGCCTCGATCATCTTGACCGCGATCCGGTCCTTCACCGACCCGCCGGGATTGAGGTATTCCACCTTCGCCAGCACCTTCGGTTTGGCCTCGCCGGTCACCCGAGTGAGCTGCAACAGCGGGGTGTTGCCGACCAGATCGATCAACGACGTCACGTACTCCACGCCCGTGAGCCTAGTGCCCACGCCCGAGCTTGAGCGGTCCCAGCCTCCGACGACTTCTGTCGAGCTAGCCACATCTGACGTGGATAGCTCGACAGAAATCAGACTGGCTGTGACAGCCCGAGGTTCCGTCCAAACGACGAGGCCGCCCGCCCCGGGTGGGGACGGACGGCCTCGGTCAAACTCAATGCAAGGTGATCACCGCGGAGCGATCACCGATGCGGTCATCGACGCAGGTACGACAGCAGGCGCAGGATCTCGATGTAGAGCCAGACCATGGTGACGGTCAGGCCGAAGGCACCGCGCCAGGACTCGCTGGCCGGGGCGCCCATCGCCACACCCTTCTCGATGTAGTCGAAGTCGAGCACCAGGTTCAGCACCGCGAGCACGGCACCGAGCAGCGAGAAGCCGATAGCCAACAGGCTGACCGGGCCGGTCCCACCGTCGCGCAGACCGAGGTCGAAGCCGAGCAGTGCGGCGACGAAGTTGATCAGCGCGGCAACCGCGAACGAGATGGTCGCGATGATGACGATCTTCTGGAACTTCGGGGTGACCCGGATGTTGAAGAACTTGTACGCCGCCAGGGTGACTCCGGCCGCAGCGAAGGTGCCGATCACCGCCTGCATGACGATGCCGGAGTACATCAGCTCGAAGATCTTGCTGAACATCCCGATGAAGATGCCCTCGATCGCGGCGTACGCGAACACCAGCGGCGGGGAGATCTTCCGGCGGAAGGAGACGACCAGCACGACGCCGAAGCCGACCAGAGCCGACAAGATCAGCGCCGGCATGTACAAGCTCACCGGCACGAGCAGCCACGCCAAGGCGGCGGAGATGACCAGCACACCCATCACGACGGCCGTCTTGGTGATGACGTCGTCGAAGGTCATCCGCGGCTCGGCACTGACCGGCGGCTGCCCGTACGGCGCGTAGCCCTGCTGGGCGTACGGATCCGTCTGTGCATAGGGGTTCTGGCCGTACTGCTGCTGACCGTACTGGGGTGCTGCGGGTGTGAACGCGTCCTGTTTCGAGAGGATCGGGTTCGAACTGCGCAACATGGGAATGGTCCTCCTGGATGGGGGTGACACCGCGGTGGTGCCGAACCTCAGTCTATGTAACACGTATTGTCAGACGCCTGTTCCAATACTGCGAATCGGTCAAGAATCGGGATCGGTTTCAGGGTTGTCCCTGGTTCGACCCCCTCGAAAGGCCCGAGGAAGAGTCCCCACGAAAGCCTCGCAGATGCCTCGGCGGAGGCGGTGGGACGAAGGGTGATGAGTGCGCTCAAGTCTCGGAGCTGTGGAAGCCGATCCTGGCTCTCGCCCTGTTCCTCGGCGGCGTAGCGGGGCTGCGGAAACCGATTGAGAATCCCGGGTCTGGCTGCCACGATCCGCAGATGGCCGACTTCGCGAACTTTCCGACGCTCACCACCGAGCGGCTGGTGCTCCGAGAGCCGGTCGTCGACGACGCGGCGGACGTCCTGGTGTTTCGTAGCGACCCGATCGTCCAGCGGTACAACTCCGCGCCACATCGCGATCTGAGTGAGAGCCGGACTCTGATCGAGGAGATTCGGGCCGTGTACGCCCGCGACGCCGGGATCATCTGGGTCGTGACCCTGGCTCAGAGCGGTCGGGTCGTCGGGATCTCCGGCTTCGACAACTGGGACACCTATCACCGCCGCGCAGAGGTCGGCTACGACCTCGCTCGAGACCTGTGGGGTCAGGGCATCGCCACGGAGTCGCTGACTGCGATCCTGACCTACGGGTTCTCGGAGCTGGAGCTGCGCCGGGTCGAGGCACAGACGATCGCCGACAACCACGCCTCCGTCCGCTTGCTGGACCGACTCGGTTTTCAGCAGGAGGGGATCCGACGGGTCTACTCCCGCGAGGAGGACGGGTTGTTCCACGACGGTGCCATCTACGGTCTCTTGGCGTCAGAGCTGACTACGCACGTCGGTGGGCGCCGATCCGGTTGACGACCTGGAGGCGAGCAGGGCGAGCTTCTCTGCGTCAGCGCTTCCGGCGTCGGGGTGGTAGATCACGAGCATCATGCGGTCGGTGCCGGTGATCAGTAGCTTCTCCCGATGCAGGACGATCCGGCCCACCTCGGGATGGTCGAACCGCATCTGCGCGCCGCGCCGGGGCCCCACGTCGTGCCGGGCCCAGAGCCGCCGGAACCGGGGGCTGGCGAGGGAAAGCTCGCCGACGAGTTCGATGGCGCGCGGCGCGTCGACCTCCGTGCCGACCGACTCACGGAACCCGGCGACCAGACCGACCGTGGCGAGTTCCCAGTCCGGGAAGAACGTGCGCTCAGCCGGGTCGAGGAAGAGGTCGCGGAGCCGATTCGCGCCGGCTACGAGGCGCGGAGAAAGTGCGGTGGCCAGCGAATTGGCTGCCAGCACGTCGAGATAGCGGCCCTCGATGAACGCCGGGAACGGGAGCGAGGTCATGAACGCAGCGGTGTTGGGCGGCACGTTCTCTCTGACAGCGGTACGCCGGCGCGGCCGAGTCTTGTCCGCACCGAGCGAGAGGAGATAGGCGGTGCCCTCATCGCCGAGCTGCAGGACACGGGCAAGGGACTCCAGGACCTGGGCGGACGGCTTGCGATCCCTGCCCTGTTCCAGCCGCAGGTAGTAGTCGGCGCTGATGCCGGCGAGCATGGCGACTTCCTCCCGACGGAGCCCTGGAACCCGCCGTACCCCGAGGACAGGGATGCCGACCTGCTCCGGGGTGACGAGCTCCCGGCGAGCGCGTAGGTAGTCGCCCAGCAGATTCGGCTCGTTGCTCACCCGACCACCGTAGTGTCGGTGGCAGCCATCGTGGGTGGTCCCGTCATCCCCAGGAACAGGGGGACTCTGGCTCGCCCGCTGCTCGACTCAGAGCATGGAGTCATGACTCAGCAACGCATTCTCGTCACCGGCGGATCCGGGTTCATCGCCGGCGACCTCATCCTGCAGCTCCTGAAACGGGGCTATCTGGTCCGGACCACTGTCCGCTCGCTGCACCGCGAGGAAGCGGTACGTCAGGTGCTCAGCGACGCAGGGATGGTGAGAGGAGCGTCGCTCAGCTTCGCCGCCGCCGATCTGACCGACGACGCCGGCTGGACCGAGGCAATGGCGGGGATCGATGTCGTGGCACATGTCGCCTCTCCCGTGCTGCCCGGACATGTCGACAACGAGGACGACGTCATCGTTCCTGCTCGGGAAGGCACCCTCCGGGTGCTCCGTGCCGCTCGCGACGCGGGCGTACGGCGAGTGGTGCTCACCTCCGCCTTCCATGCGGTCGGCTGGGGACATCCGCACGACGAGCATGTGTTCACCGAGGAGGACTGGACTGTCCTCGACGGACCCGGCGTCGATGCCTACGCGAAGGCGAAGACACTCGCCGAACGCGCGGCGTGGGACTTCGTGGCCGACCAGGACGATGCGCCGGAGCTGGTCACGATGCTTCCGGTCGCCGTCATGGGACCGATGATGGGTGCGAGCATCTCGGGCGCCAACCAGATCGTCCAGTCGATGCTGACGGGCACGATGCCTGGCCTTCCCGACATCCATATCCCGATCGTCGACGTACGAGACGTCGCGGGGGCCCATGTGGCGGCGATCGAGACCCCGGCCGCTGCGGGCGAACGCTTCCTGCTCTCCGACGGTTCCGCACTCTCGCTGCGAGAGATCGGCAGCGTGCTTCGAGCCCATCTCGGGGCGGTGGCCACGAAGGTGCCGACCCGGCGCATCCCCGACTTCGTGGTGCGGCTCGGCGCACTGTTCTCCGACGAACTGCGCTCCGTTGCCCCGGATCTCGGCTATGCCAGGCGCACCTCGAACGAGAAGGCCCGCGGCGTACTCGATTGGCACCCTCGCTCCCCCGAGGAAGCCATCGTTGCCGCCGGCCAGAGCATGGTCGCAAAAGGGCTTGCGACGCCGAAGAGCCCTCGCTAGCCCAGCGCGACCGAGGCTGGCAGCGACACACCCTTCGGTGGCAGGAATCTGCCGGAGCCGGTCCGGTCCCCTACGCTCCCCAGGTGCGCACGGAGTCAATCACCGCCATCGACCTGGCTGTGCTGCGCCGACGTACCTTGGGGCTGCTCGCCACCGGCCAGATCCTGGGTGGGCTCGGTGTCGGGGCCGCATTCAGCGTCGGAGCACTGGCCGCCAATGAACTCGCAGGTGCGAGCTGGTCCGGGATGGCGGCGACCATGAGCACCCTCGGTGCCGCGTTGTTGGCCGTACCGCTGGCCCGGATCGCCGATCGGGGCGGCCGGAGGATCTCGCTCACCACAGCCGCCCTGCTCGCCGCCGTCGGTGTCGCGCTGTGTGTGGTCGGGATGATCCTCGGTGCCGCGGTCGTCCTCTTCCTCGGGCTGGCCGGGGCCGGAGCGTCCACTGCCGCCAGCCTGCAGTCCAGGTTCGCCGCCACCGACCTGGCCGCACCGCAGACTCGGGGCCGAGATCTGTCGTTGGTGGTCTGGTCGACCACGGTCGGCGCAGTGATCGGTCCCAATCTGGCCGAACCGGGCGAGGTCCTCGGCCGGGCACTGGGGCTGCCTCAGTACGCCGGTGTGTTCGTGTTCGCAATCGTCGCCCAGCTGGCCGCTGCGCTGGCGTACACGCTGTTCCTCCGGCCGGATCCGCTCACCGTCAACAGGCAACTGAGCCTTCACGCGGTGGCGACAACGAAGCCAGCCGGCAACTCCCGGCCCAGCGATCTGCAGAACGGCGACCTCGGTCTGGTCCGGCTGGCGATCCTGGCCACCGCACTCAGCCATGCGACCATGGTCGCGCTGATGGCGATGACGCCGGTGCACCTGATGCACGGTGGCGCCACGCTGTCCCTGGTGGGTCTGACGCTGAGTCTGCACATCGCCGGCATGTTCGGGCTGTCCCCGGTCTTCGGCATCCTGTCCGACCGGATCGGCCGAATCCCGACCATCCTGCTCGGCCAGACCATGCTGGTGGCCGCCGCCCTGGTGACCGCGTTCGGTGCCCATCTCCATGGGCTCGTGATGGTCGGTCTCGTCTTGCTCGGTCTCGGCTGGAGCGCCTCCACCGTCGCCGGTTCCGCTCTGCTCAGCGAGGCCGCGCCGACCGCGCAGCGAGTCCGGCTGCAGGGCCGTAGCGACATGCTGATGAGCCTGACCGGTGCCGTGGGCGGAGCATTGTCCGGTCCGACGCTGGCGCTCGTCGGCTACCACGGCCTGGCCTGGGGTCTGCTGGTGCCGATCGGGATCGTGGTCACCATGACACTTGCGAGCATTCGCAGGCGTCGCTGAACACGGCTTGGGCGGGTCAGGCCGCGAGGTGGAAGGTGTTCGAGAAACGGTCCAGGAGATCTCCGGGCCCGCTCAGCACCTCGATCGCACCGGTGGCGATCGCGGTCGGCGCTGAGGTCGCCGGAGATGAGTCGATGGATGCTCGGACCCGCGGCGAAGGCCAGATCGACCGGCAGGTGTCCCCGCGTCACCGCGAGAGTCGGACCGTCCACCCTGATGAACAGCTCCGTCGCATCGAGATGAGCTGCGTACGCGGTGGCCGGCAAGCTCGCCGCCACCTGTGGGCGAAAGGCGGTCCGCAGCGTCATCGTCATCGCGTCGGGGGTGAGGACCTGGTCCTCCCGCGGGTCGGTCATGGCCTTGAAGCCCCACGCACCGAGCGCCAGCACGACCGGCTCCAGCTCGCGCCCGTAGTCGGTCAGCTCATACACGACGACCCGCGACCGAGGTGCCCGACGGATCACACCGGCCGCCTGGAGCTCCTTGAGCCGGGCCGCCAGGATGTTGGTCGGGATGCGTGGCAGACCGTCGGCCAGTTCCCCGTACCGCCGCGGTCCGACCAGCAGATCGCGGACGATAAGCATCGCCCAGCGCTCGCCCACGAGCTCCAGAGACCGGGTGACGCCGCAGTATTGCCCGTAGTCGCGCGCCGCCATCGACCCTCAGGCCCGTCCTCAGCCCTGCTCGGCGGCGAAGGACTCGGGTCCCTGCTCCGCGGCACCGGGATCCATCCAGCCGAACTCGATGTTGTTGCCGTCGGGATCGGTGATCCCCCGCTGATACATGAACCCGAAGTCCGAGGCGGGCCGCGGCTCGGAGCCACCCGCGGCGAGGCCGGCTGCCGCCGCGGCGTCGACCGCCTCCCTGCTGTCGAGGAAGACAGAGGTCGATCCCGTGGGAGACACCGCCGGGTCACCGAGCATCATGGTCATCGGGCTTCTCCCTCTCGTGGATGTCCGGGTTGGACAGTGACCACACTTGCAAAAAACAAGTGATGCGTCAAGACGCTGCCCTCGATCCCCAGGTTCGCTCGTTGACGGCGATCAGGCGCTGGACGGTGCGGCGGAGTCAGGCCCGGCGAGTGGCTGACTCGCCTTCCACTCGTAGCCGAACGGTGCCAAGATCAGGAGCACCCCCGGTCGCCACACCGTCACCGGAGGAGAACGACGGTGACGCCAAGCTTCGGCGCACGTGACAGCCGCGCGTCGGAGGTGAGCAGATCCGCGCCGAGCCGCCGGGCCGCGGCGACGTAGAAGGCATCGCTGATGCGCAGCGCATCACGCAACTGCCACACCTCGGCCACTAGGTCGTGCGGTTGCAGGCGCCGGATCGGCGCAGACTCGAGATAACCGATCGCCCGTTGCGCCTCGGCATCCCTGATCTCGGCAGAACGAACGAGGCGCCAGAGCGCGGAGGCCACCTCGAGATCGAGGATCGCTGGAGCCCATAGCTCATGCCCGGCCAGTGCGGCGAGGGCGGCTTCCTGCCGCTCCGCCGGCAGCAGCGCATCAACGAGAGCGCTGGCATCAACGACCCGGATCACACAGAACCCGCACCCGGATCGTAATCCTCTCTCGCCTCGTCGAGCGCACGGACGACATCGATCCCTCGCTCGGGCGCACCTCCGCGGACCGCGGCGATCCAGTCATCGAGCAGTGGGCGTTCGAGGTCCGCACGGAGCACGCGTGTCACATACTCCGACATCGACACGCCGAGCCGTCGCGACCGTTCCGCCAGGCGATCATGGAGGTCGCCGGGGAAACTACGGACCTGCAGGGAACTCACAACACCGAAAGTAGCATGATATCTGCATGCAAACAACAGGAAGCCTTCAGTAGAGGTCCCGGGCTGAGGCCAGCGAGGCGACCCACTCATACCGGGCACAACGGATGCTTGTGCCCCCGGTGGGACTCGAACCCACACTCGGGCGGGTTTAAGCCGCCTGCCTCTGCCGGTTGGGCTACGGGGGCGCCGAGGTGCGGCTCGTCGATGCCGTCCTGGTCGGGCCGATCCTAGTGGTGATGTGGCTCCTGCCGGAACGGCACAAGAGCGGATGCCGGACAGGTCCGTGCCGCCTCTCGTGCCGATCCATCAGGTGTGCCAGGATGCCTTGCGGGCCGACGCCCAGCGACGCCGGCCTGAGCACCGATGGCAAGCGCCCCGACCGGGGCCGGATCCATCGACGTTCGGCAGACCGCGGGAACCCCACCTAGCTCACCGCCGATCCCAGCCGGGATCGCACCACTCAACGAGGAGGCACTGCCCAATGGCTGAAACCGCCACCGCAACCGTCCCGAAGAAGATCGCCGTACTCGGTCCGATCCCCCGAGATCACATCACCACCTATCGAGGCCAGGTTCTGGAGAAGTACGGCTGCGCTCTCTACACCGCGATCGCCCTCTCCGCACTGGTCGGCGACGAGGGCACCGTCGTACCGATCGTCAATGTCGCGGAGCAGGACGAGGGCCCGATCCGCGAGATCCTCTCGAAGTACCCCAATCTCGATCTGACCGGTATCCGCGCCGTCGGCGACCGCGGCGACGTGGTCCGGCTCAAGTTCGTCGATCAGAACAACCGACTGGAGCGTCAAACCGGCTTCATGGCCCCGATCACGCCGGCCGATGTCGAGTTCGCACTGGATGCCGACGCGTTCGTCTGCGTCCCGATCACCGACTACGAGGTGACCCAATCCACCCTGGAATACATACGGGCGAACAGTGACGGCGTCATCCTGCTGGACGGCCACGGGCCGACGACGGTGATCAGCCATGGCGGCAAGCGGGAGCGCCGGCTGTGGATCGACATCCTGGAATGGCTGCCGAGTCTCGACATCCTCAAGATGAACCTGGAGGAGGCCGGCTGCAGCTGGCTTCCCGACCCCGACGACCCCGAGCGCGAGCCCGGGGATCCGATCCCAGTGTCGGGCCTTGCAGACTTCGCTCGCGGGGTGCTGTCCGGAGGACTGAAGGCACTCTGCATCACACTCGACGAAGAGGGTTGTGTCGCCTTCAGCCTGGACGACGACGGGGAACTGGTGCAGACCGTGGTGCCGAGGCTACCGATCGACCATGTGGTCGACACGACGGGATGTGGTGACTCCTTCGCCGCAGGGATGGCCTTCGGCTATCTCCTCGACGGCGACATCGTGACCGCCTGCCGCTACGGCAACGCGGTCGGTGCCCAGCGGGCCAGTGCGACCAAGCTGGACGGTTACAGCAACCGTGAGGCGACGGCTGCGCAGATCGAGGCGGCGTTCGGCGCATGAGCGAAGAGATCACTTCCGCGTCGGCAGCGGCAGCAGCCCTCGGCCAGATTCCTGCCGCCATGGCAGCCGTGCCGGCCGAATGGGCGGTCCGCCAGACGCAGTTCGAGCCCGAGCGCGCGAACGTGTACGAGACTCAGTTCACCGTCGGGAACGGACGTTTCGCCACCCGCGGCTCCCTGGAGGAAGGTCACCGAGGCGCCATCCCCGGCAGCTTCGTCGCCGGGGTCTACGACGCGCACGACTCGATCGTGGTCGATCTCGTGAACCTTCCGGAGTGGCTCGACACTGCGATCATCGCGGCGGGCATCCGACTCGGCGTGGACAGTTGCACGGTGGTCTCACACGAGCGGACCCTCGATCTGGCGCACGGCGTGCTGTCGCGGTCGACCGTGTTCGAGGACCGTTCCGGCCGGCAGACCCGGGTCGACAGCCTGCGTACGGCGTCGATGCACGACCGCGACATCGCGCTGCTCCGCCTCGACGTGACTCCGCTCAACCATGCCGGCGAGATCCAGCTGGTCACCGGGATCGACGGCGATCGGACGAACATGGAGGCGCTGCCGGTCTATCCGGCGGGCCGGACCTTCACCACCGAGGAGCGCAACGCGAAGTGGGCGCGCAGCCGACACCTGCGTACGGTCGGCACCTCGGAGACCGAGGGTGGCGAGCTGGTGCTGACCACGCACACCATCGGCTCCGAGGTGGATGTCGCGTTCGCGGCCGCGACCTCGCTCACACCCGCCGCGACATCAGAGTCGACCGTGCACGCGGCCGACTCGATCCGCCGGCAGCTCGCCGTGACCGTCGCCGAAGGCGAGACCGTGCGGCTGGACAAGGTGGTGGCGGTGCGTACCAGTCGCGACGTCGACGCCGAGCCAGGCGAAGAGATCGGGGCCCGAGCGGCGGCCTTGGCCCACGACGCCGCGGCCCGCGGAGTGGACACCCTGCTGGCCGAGAGCGCCGCTGCGTGGGCGGGTCTGTGGGAGGCATCCGATGCGGAGGTGCACGGCGACGACCAGCTCAGCCTGGCCGTCCGTTTCGGCATCTACCACCTGCTCATCGCCGCGAACCCCGACGACCCGACGGTCAACATCGGCGCCAAGTCGCTGAGCGGCGAGGGCTACCGCGGCCACGTGTTCTGGGACACCGAGGCGGTGATGCTGCCGTTCTATCTGCTCACGAATCCGGGCACGGCGCGGGCGCTGCTGGGCTACCGGTCTCATACGCTGCCCGGGGCGCGTCGCAATGCCGCTGCGGACAATGTCGAGGGTGCGCGGTTCGCCTGGGAGTCGGCGGCGACCGGCGACGAGGAATGCCCGACCAGCACCCCGGACGGCAAGGACCGATTCTGGACTCGCGAGCAGGAGGTGCATGTCACGGCCGACGTGGCGTACGCGATCCATCGCTATGTCCAGGCCACCGGCGACCTCGACTACCTCTACGGCGAGGCCGCGGAGGTGCTCTTCGACACTGCGCGGTTCTGGGTGTCCTTCGTCCAGCTCGACGAGGACGGCAGCGCCCATCTGCGGTGCGTGATGGGGCCGGACGAATTCCATTCCCACGTCGACGACAACGCCTTCACCAACTTCATCGTCCGTTGGCATCTGCTCTATGCGGCGTCGATCTTCGACGAGATGGGTGAGCAGGCGCCGGAGCAGCTGGCCGCGGTGATCGAGACGCTCGGACTCGACGCCGGTCAGCCGGCCCGCTGGCGCGAGATCGCCGATCTGCTGGTGCAGGGCGCAGCCAACGAGCAGGGCGTGATCGAGCAGTTCGCCGGCTACTTCGCGCGCGAGGACGTGCCGGTCACGGAGTGGGACGAGAACGACATGCCCCGCTACCCCGCCGGCTACCACCACTTCAACTGCGAGACGACCCAGCTGCTGAAGCAGCCGGACGTGCTGCAGGTGATGCTGATGTTCCCGGATGCCTTCAGCCCGGAGGTGAAGCGTGCGAACTTCGACTACTACGAGCCTCGTACGCTGCACAAGAGTTCGCTGAGCCCGTCGGTGCACGCCACCGTCGGACTCAATGTGGGCGATCACACCCGGGCCTTGCAGTACTTCACCCGCTCCGCGCTCGTGGACCTGGCCGACAACCAGGGCAACACCCACGAGGGCATGCACATCGCCTCGGCCGCCGGCACCTGGTCGACGCTGGTGAACGGCTTCGGCGGCCTGCAGATCGAGAACGGCGAACTGGTGCTGTATCGGCCGTGGATTCCCGCCGAGTGGGAGGGCCTCAGCTATCGGGTCAGTTGGCGCGGTCTCCGGCTGCGGGCACACGCCACGCACACCGAGGTGCGCTTGCAGCTCGATGGTCCAGCCGGTGAAGAACTCAGCCTCACCTTCGATGGTCAGCCGCACCGGCTCGCCACCGGCTCCGAGATGGTGTTGACCTACTGAACTGCTGAGTCACTGGACCGCGGCCTCGACAAGGAGCGGATGCACCCCGAATGCCGATTTCGGGGTGCATCCGCTCCTTTTCGGTGCGGTGAGCAGTAGGGGCGTGGGTGGTCCAGGAATTCTCGGGAGTCAGCCAGGAAGCAGGCTCAGTGCGATCCCGTCGAGGATGTCGCTCTCGCTGACGATCATCGGTCGACCCACCCGGCGGGCCACCCGATCAGCGATCAGCGCGCCGGCCGGGATGACGTCGGCGCGTCCCGCCGGCACACCGAGGCCGCGGATCTCCTCGGTGGTCAGCATCGCCAGTCGAGCCGCCAGGCTGCTGATCTGATCCGTGCTGAGGACCGAACCGTGCACTGTGGAGCGGTCGTAGGTGGTCAGCCCCTGCTGCAACGCCGACATCGTCGTCACCGTGCCGGCGACCCCGATCCAGGTGCCGACTCGGCCCAGCAGCCCGGCAGGCCAGCCGAGACCGTCCAGGAGCCCGTCCACATAGGCGGCAGCGTCTTGCTGGACCCCCACGACCCGGCCGAAGCGCTCGGTCAACCGGACCGAGCCGATGTTCAAGGACACGGCTCTATCGATCTGCCCGGCCGCGTCCCCCAGGACCAGCTCGGTGGAACCGCCGCCGATGTCCATCACCAGGACCGGCCCTGCATCGGCCACCGGCACGCCGCTGAGCGCACCGGTGAAGGACAATCGCGCTTCCTCCGCCCCGCTGACGATCTCGGGACGAACACCCAGCCGGGCGGTCATCCCGGCGTAGAAGTCCGCGACGTTGCGAGCATCTCGGGCCGCCGAGGTCGCAACGACCCTGGTCTGCTCCGGTCCGACACCGTGCGAGCGCAGTCGTTCGCCATAGCGCTCGGCCGCGGCAAAGGTCCGGGCAAGCGCATCGGGATGCAGTTCGCCGGTGGCGTCGACCCCTTGCCCGAGTCGGACGATCTCCAGTTCGCGGGCCACCTCCGACAACCCTCCGCCGGACCGTGCCTCGGCGATCAGCAAGCGGATGGAGTTGGTGCCGCAGTCGACGGCGCCGACTCGTCCAAAATCACCCTGGCGTTCCTGTCGCCCCGCGGGAGTCGCGCTCAACTCGCGGATCCTGAGTGCGATTTTTCCCGTTCGGCGCTCGGCTCCTCCGCCACCGCCGGACACGGGAAGGTCCAGCGGCCCTGGATCAATTCCAAGGCAAGATCGCCGATCGGGTTCACGCCGGGGCCGGCCGCCAAGGCGTGCCCCAACAGAGCATGCAGGCACTTGACCCGAGTCGGCATGCCACCTGAGGAAACCTCGGCGATCTCGGGCACCGGCCCCACTGTGTCCGCGGCGATCGACTCGCGAGCGTCGAGATAAGCACGATGGGCGCGCCCGTAGGCTGCCGCCAGCTCCGGCTCGTCCGCCAGCCGCTCGGACAGCTCGGCCATCAGCCCGGCCGCCTCCAGCGTCGAGCAGGCGGCCACTGCTTGCGGGCAGGTGAGATAGAAGGTGGTCGGGAACGGCGTACCGTCCGGCAACCGCGGCAGTGTCGCCACCACACCAGGATGCCCGGCCGGGCAGCGGTAGGCGACGCCGACCACACCCCGCGGGCGGCGTTGCAGTTGCTCGGTCACCACAGCCTCGTCGGCCGCGGTCATCGGTTCGATCGTCACGTGCTCAGCGGTCGCCGTTCGCGGCGTCGTCGACATTGTCCTCGGTGATCGGCTTGGCGTCCGCAGGGTCGGGCTCAGGATCAGGCGCCGGCTTGTCGGCTGTCTCGACCGAGCCCCACAACCGCGTATACCAGGATTCGGGGACCTTGTCGCTGGCCGGCTTCGTGCCGGTGGTCAGCTCATTCCCCCCGCCGAGCGGCTTCCCGTCGGCATCGACCACGGTGAAGCCGATCTCGCCGGGCACCACCCAACCGAGCCGGGTTCGGGCCTGCAGTTTGACGAAGTTCGGGTCGTTCCATCGGTCGAGTTCTGTCTGCAGAGTGGCGATCTTCTCCTGCCGATCGGCGATCTCGGCTTTGGTGGCGGCGACCTCGTGCGACTGCGCGAAGTAGATCCGCAGGCTGTTCGCGTACGAGATCGTCAGCATCAAGATCACCACGGCGAGTGCCACCGCACGCGTGGTGAGACTGGACCGGCGTTGTGCCACCTTCGCGCCGGTGCTCTTGCCACCCCGCTCGACTGCCTTGCCGCCCCCGGGCTTGCGGCCCGTCGCAGCGGAACTCTTGGCGCCGGCCGGCGTGCCGCTAGGTGTGGCATCCGCCGGATTGACGACCGCACTGGTCCGAACCTCGGCCGTCGCACCGGCGGCCTTTCCGGACCTGCCCGTGCTGCGAGC
>JASGEZ010000153.1:0-25705 GCA_047605905.1 Microlunatus sp. | reverse complement strand
GCCGATACGGCCGGATGATTGCAGCCAGGTGTCTCATGGCTCGAGGACGATCTTGCCGAAGAGGTTGCCGGAGGCCATGGCGGCGAGTCCTTCGGCGGCGTCGGTCAGGGGGAGGACGCGGTCGATGATCGGGCGAAGGCCGGTGTTCTCCACCAGGTGGAGCACAGATTCCAGCTCGGCCCGAGTGCCCATGGTGCTGCCGATCACCTGTAGTGGCTTGAAGAAGATCTTGGTCAGCTCGGCGGAGCGCAGGTCGGCTCCGGAGGTGGTGCCGACGGTGACCAGCCGACCGCCCGGTCGCAATGAGTTGATCGAGTGCGACCAGGTGGCGGCACCGACGCTGTCCAGCACGGCATCGACCTTCTCCGGCAGCCGCTCCCCCGCCGCAAACCCACGATGGGCGCCCAGTTCGACGGCTCGTTCCGCGCGCTCGGGACTGCGTGAGGTCACCCAGACCCGCAGTCCGGTCGCCCGGCCGATCATGATCGCCGCCGTGGCCACCCCACCACCGGCCCCCTGCACCAGGACCGAGTCGCCCGGTCGCAGCCCGCCGGAGGTGAACAGCGCCCGGTACGCGGTCAGCCAGGCCGTCGGCAGGCAGGCCGCGTCCGCGAACGACAGTCCGGCCGGCTTGTCCACCAGGTTCCGCGCCGGAACCCGGACGAGTTCGGCGAGGGTGCCGGGATAGCGCTCCGACAGCAGCGAGCGGCGTGGATCGAAGGTCTCGTCCTCCCCGAAGTAGCCCGGATCGTTGATCACGGCATGAACCACCACCTCGCGGCCATCCGCGGTCACCCCGGCGGCATCGCAGCCCAGGACCATCGGCAGCCGCTCCGCCGGCAGCCCGACACCACGCAGCGACCAGACGTCGTGGTGGTTGAGCGCGGCGGCCTTGACCTGCACGGTGACCCAGTCCGCGGGCACCGCGGGCGGATCGATCTCTCCCACTTCGAGCGCGTTCAGTGGGTTTTCGGGATCAGCGGTGAACGCATAGGCAGCGAGCATGAGGCCAGGGTAGTGACAGTCGCTACGCTGCCCTCCATGACCGCCGAGCAGTCCCCCGAACCCGATGTCGAAGCCGTTGCCACGGCGTACGCCGATCTCACCGGCCAGTCCGCGACAGGCGTCTGGGCAGCCCCCGGACGGGTGAACCTGATCGGCGAGCACACCGACTACAACGACGGCTACGTGATGCCGTTCGCGCTCCCGCATCGGGTGACTCTCGCCGCCGGTCCGCGGTCCGACGACAACTGGCGGGTCCGCTCCCTCAACGGGGATCTGACCGAGACGTTCAGCCGCGCCGAGCTGGTCCCCGGCATGACCGGTTGGCAGGCCTACCTTGCCGGAGTTGTGTGGGCTTTGGAGGAGGCCGGCCACTCGGTCGGCGGCGCCGATCTGGTCCTGACCTCCAATGTGCCGATGGGCGCGGGGCTGTCCTCATCCGCCGCGCTGGAGTGCGCGACCCTGGCCGCGCTCGCCGACCTGAACGACCTGGCCATCGAGCCGATGGAGCGGGCCAAACTCGCGCGCCGCGCCGAGAATGCCTTCGTCGGTGCCCCGACCGGCCAGATGGACCAGGCCGCCTCCACCCTGTGCGAGGCCGGGCACGCCCTGTTCTTCGACTGCCGCACCTTCGACATCGAGCAGGTGCCGCTCGACCTCGCCGCTGCCGGCCTCGAACTGCTGGTGCTGGACACCCGGACGCCGCATGCCCTGGTCGACAGCGAGTACGCCGCCCGCCGTGCCAGCTGCGAGGAGGCCGCCCGGCTCCTGGGGGTGGCCGCGCTGCGTGACGTCACCGACCTGGACGCGGCCCTGGCGCGGCTGGACGACCCCGTGACCCGCAAGCGGGTGCGCCATGTGGTGACCGAGAACCAGCGAGTGCTGGCCGCCGCCGAACAGCTCCAGGCCGGGGACTATCTCGGGCTGGCCCCGCTGCTGGATGCCTCGCACGCATCGATGCGCGACGACTTCGAGATCACCGTGCCGACGGTGGACCTCGCGGTCGAAACGGCGAAGCAAGCCGGCGCCTATGGAGCCCGGATGACCGGCGGCGGCTTCGGTGGCTGCATCATCGCTCTGCTCGACATCGGTCGCGCCGACGACGTCGCACGGGCCATCGGCACTGCGTTCGCCGCCCAGGGCTATCGCACCCCGGCCCACTTCGTCGGGGTTCCGTCCGCGGGCGCGCACCGGCTGCACTAGCCAGGCAGCCCTGCCTCGAGCCCGGGTGTGACCGCCTGAGCGAGTCCCGTTTGCTTCGGCGGTCGATGTTTCGATCCGATTCCAGTGACCTACGACTCTGCGAATTCACGAACAGATCGTGGCAGGCTTCCCAAGAAGCCGGTGCGTTCCAACACGTACCGAAGTTCTTCACGTCACCGATTTCGGGAGGACATCTCGTCATGCGCATCGCCACCAAGTTCGCCCTCGTCTCCGCCAGCGTCGCCGCTCTGCTGCTGTCCGCCTGCGGATCGGATTCGTTGAGCGGCGGCGGGACCCCGGCCTCGCCCACGGCCGAAGTGAGCGCCAACACCGATCTGAACGCCAAGCTGCCGGACAGCATCCGCAGTGCGGGCAAGCTCCGCATCGGCACCGACGCCAGCTACGCCCCCAACCAGTTCACCGAGGGCAACAAGATCGTCGGCAGTGAGGTCGACCTGTTCAACGCGGTGGCCAAGAAGATGGGCGTCACCGCCGAATGGGAGAACGCCAAGTTCGGCACCATCATCCCGGGCATCACCAGCAGCAAGTACGACCTCGGGGTGTCCTCGTTCACCATCAACGACGAGCGCCGCAAGCAGGTCTTGATGGTCAGCTACTTCAATGCGGGTACGCAGTGGGCCACCCAGTCCGGCAACCCCAAGGGCGTCGACCCGAACAACCCCTGCGGCAAGAACATCGCCGTCCAGGCAGACACCGTGCAGGACCAGGACGACCTGCCGGCGCGGCAGAAGAAGTGCGGTAGCAATCCGATGAAGATCCAGAAGTACGCCGGTCAGGACACCGCCACGGCCGCGGTGGTGACCGGCAAGGCCGACGCCATGCTGGCCGACTCGCCCGTGACGGCGTACGCGGTGTCCCAGTCCGGCGGCAAGCTGGAACTGCTCGGTGAGGTCTACGACGCAGCCCCGTACGGCGTGGTCGTGGCCAAGGACAACAAGCAGCTGGCCGATGTCGTCGCCGAGGCGCTGACCGAGATGAAGGCCGACGGCAGCTACGAGGAGATCCTCAAGACCTGGGGCACCGAGGGCGGCGCGATCGACACATTCGAAGTCAAGTGAGCAACTCGCCGGCCGAACTGACCAGTTCGGCCGACCCGGAGCGGCCGGGCATCATCCACGCGGTGCCCGTCCGCCATCCGGGACGCTATGTCGCGGTGGCGGTCATCGCCGTGCTGGCGCTGATGTTCCTGCACATGATGCTGACCAACCCGGCGTTCAACTGGCCGTTCGTCTTCGAGGCGATGAACCAGTCCGTGGTGATCGAGGGCTTTGTCAAGGGCACCTTGATGTGCACCGTGCTGGCCATGCTGTTCGGCGTGATCGGCGGCGTCATCCTGGCCGTGATGCGGCTGTCGACCAACCCGGTGCTGCGGGCGGTGTCGTGGGCCTACACCTGGTTCTTCCGGGCGATCCCTCGGCTGGTGCTGCTGACCATCATGGGCGTGCTCGGAATCTTGTTCCCGCTCAGCAGCGGTGGCTTGTCCTTCGGGGTGCCGTTCGACTGGGTGATCATCGACTGGCTGGGGCTCTCCGGCGACTGGCGGTTCTACAGCGTGGACGCCAACACGCTGTTCTCCGGTTTCGTCGGCGCGATCATCGGGCTGGCAGCCTCCGAGGCGGCGTACATGGCCGAGATCGCCCGGGCCGGCATCAACAGCGTCGACAAGGGTCAGATGGAGGCCGCCCAGGCAGTCGGCATGAGCCGTAGCCTGGCCATGCGGCGGATCGTGCTGCCCCAGGCCATGCGGGTGATCGTCCCGCCGACCGGCAACGAGACGATCGCCATGCTGAAGGACACCTCGCTGCTGATCGCCCTGCCGCTGTCGACGGAGATGTTCTTCCAGCTGTCCCAGATCGGGGCCCGGACCTTCCAGCTGTTCCCGGTGTTCGTCGCTGCCACCATCTACTACCTGATCGCGACCAGCGTCTTGATGATCGGCCAGGCGTACCTGGAGAAGCACTTCGGGCGGGGCTTTGGGACCACGGTGAAGACCACCACGGACAAGGCCGCGGCGGGACTTCGGATCGGAGCAGCGAAGTGAGCGAACGGCAGCTGGTCAAGGCCGTCAACGTGATCAAGCACTTCGGGCACAACGAGGTGCTGAAGGGGGTCGACCTCACCGTGGATCGCGGCGAGGTCGTCTGCCTGCTCGGGCCCAGCGGCTCGGGCAAGACCACGTTCCTGCGGCTGATCAATCAGATGGAGACCCTGACCGGAGGCCGGATCTGGGTCGATGGCGAGCTGATCGGCATCGAGGAGCGCAAGGGCAAGCTGCACGTCCGCAAGGACGCCGACATCGCCCGGCAACGGTCCCGGATCGGGATGGTCTTCCAGCGGTTCAATCTGTTTCCGCACATGACGGCACTGGGCAACGTGATCGAAGCCCCGACCAAGGTGAAGAAGATCGGCAAGGCGGAGGCCACGGCCGAGGCGATGACGCTGTTGGAGATGGTCGGGCTGGCCGACCGCGCCGAGTACTACCCCAGTCAGCTCTCCGGCGGTCAGCAGCAGCGGGTGGCCATCGCGCGGGCGCTGGCCATGAAGCCGGATCTGATGCTGTTCGACGAGCCCACGTCGGCGCTGGACCCGGAGCTGGTCGGTGAGGTGTTGACCGTGATGCGGGAGCTGGCCGCGGGTGGCACGACGATGATCGTGGTCACCCACGAGATGGGCTTCGCCCGCGAGGCGGCGGACCGGGTGGTCTTCATGGATGCCGGCGTGGTGGTGGAAGAAGGATCACCGGACGACGTGCTGCTCCATCCCCGGCATGAGCGGACGATGAGCTTCCTGCGGAGGGTCAAGGACGAGCACGCGGCCGAGGTGGCCCATGAGGTGGAGACCGTACGCGCCCTGGAGGGTGAGGAACTGCGGTAACACCGCAGATCAGATGGCCCGTGCCTCCGGCGACAGCGTCGGGCTACTCGCCGGGAGAGGCCGTCTTCTGCGGCTCCCTGCCGTTGGGCCGGCAGGTTCGGGCGAGGTTCACTCCTCCGGCTCCTCCCCCTGCACTTGCTCTGCGGACTCCTGACCGACGAACGCACGGGTCGAGCCGGGCAGCAGGAGGCAGACGATGATGGTCAGCGACACGGCGGCGAGCAGCACCGCGAACCAGGTCGTCTCACCACCGCGGAAGCTCCAGGCGATCGGCAGCTGGATGAGCTGGGTCGCGATCGCGGGGGCTCGGCTCCAGCGCCGCCCACGCAGCACCCCGCGCGCGACCACCCCGAGCAGCGCTGCATAGGCCAGCAATATGATCGCAGCCCCGCTGCCGACCACCGCCCGGGACGCCTCAGTGGCGACGAGTTCCAGCACGCCATAGACGGCGGACGCCGCCCCTATCACAGCTAACAGGGCTGCGGCTAGGGTCAATGCCGGAAGATAAGACGATTTCGTGGCCTTGGACACGAGGTCAGCGTACGGCCAGTCACCGCCTGTCCCTCGGCACCTGAGAGCAGATGAAATGTGAGCGAACCAACGTCAAAGACACCTTGTGCCAACGCCGATTGCCTGAAAGTCTGGACTCCGTTATCGAGGCGGCCAGTGTAGACGACTCGAGATTGCTGTTGTAACGCGGGTCCTCCCCCCGGGACCTGGCAAAGAAGGAGTGAGTGGAAACATGGATTGGCGCCACCACGCGGCCTGCCTGGACGAGGATCCGGAGTTGTTCTTCCCGATTGGGAACACCGGACCCGCGCTGCTCCAGATCGACGAGGCCAAGCAGGTCTGCCGTCGCTGCGACGTCAAGGATGCCTGCTTGCAGTGGGCGATCGAAGCCGGCCAGGACCACGGCGTCTGGGGCGGCATGAGCGAGGACGAGCGTCGCGCTCTGAAGCGGCGAGCCGCCCGCGCTCGCATCCGCACCGCCTGATCAACACCGCGGCTCGGCTCGCATGACTCGACCCCACCATCTTTCCGGTCTCGGCCTCACCGCTTCTTCTTTCTCAACGGCACCTCGATGACTGCCTGGGTACCTTTGCCCTGAGGGTTGGGCCCCAGGCGAAACTCGCCGTCCATATCACCGACCAGGGTGTTCACGATGGACAGTCCGAGACTGGATGACGATCGCCAGTTGAAGTCCGGCGACAAGCCCGCACCGTCGTCGGAGATCTCCACTCGGAGTCGGCCATCCCGGACGGCGGGCACCATCCGCACTTCGCCCCTGGTGGTCACCCCGTCCGGGGCTACCAGTCCATGTTCGACGGCGTTCTGGCACAACTCGGTGATCACCATCGACAGATTCGTCGCCAGGTCGGCCGACACCTGCCCGAAGCTGCCCGCCCGCACCGCGCGAACCCCATCGCGGGTAGCGGCGACATCGACCACCATCCGCAGTAGTCCGTCGGCGACCTTGTCGAAGTCGACGACCTCGTCGAAGGCTTGGGAGAGAGTCTCGTGCACGATGGCGATGGCGGCGACCCGGGACATGGCGTCGTTGAGCGCGAGCTTGGCCTCGGGGGCAGGCATCCGGCGCGCCTGCATCCGGAGCAACGCCGCCACCGTTTGCAAGTTGTTCTTGACCCGATGGTGGATCTCGCGAATCGTCGCGTCCTTGGTGATGAGTTCGCGCTCCTTGCTCCGCAGGTCGGAGACATCCCGGCAGAGCACGATGGCACCATGCCGCTCGCGACCGCGGGTCAGGGGTACCGAGCGCAGCAACAGGTGAGCGTCGCCCGAGACCGCCTCCCCGCGCCGAGCGACCCGTCCGGCGAGCAGTGATTCGAGCGAATGGTCGACGGGCTTGTCGGGGTGCGGCAACAGCGCAGCGGTCAAGTCGGCGAGATTTTCGTCGGTCAGGTCGCCGATCAGTCCGAGCCGACGATAGGCGCTGAGTCCGTTGGGACTCGCGTACTCGACGTTGCCGCTGTGGTCGAGTCGGATGAAACCGTCACCGACCCGCGGATTGATGGTCTGGTCGGACAGGTCCGTGGCGATCGGGAAGTCCCCCGCCGCGACCATCTGTGCGAGATCGTAGGCACTGTCGAGGTAGGAGTTCTCCAGCATGCTCGGGCTGCGTACGCCCAGCTGGTTGGTGTGTTGTTCGACCACCCCGATCACCCGACCCTCGAAACGGACCGGGATGGCATGGACGTCGACCGGGATACCGGCGCTGAGCTTGTTGGCACTGGTCTGGGTGATCTCGCCGCTCAGGAACGCCTCTGAAACCAGGTGTTCCGGCGAGTAGGCGATCAGGTCGCCCACCACATCCTCCAACAAGGCGGTCGGGCCGGTCGTCGGCCGGATCTGTGCCACCGCCCAGAACACGTTCTCGTCGTGGTCGGGCACCCACAGCACCAGGTCGGAGAACGCCAGGTCGGCCAGCAACTGCCATTCCGACAGCACCTGCTTCAACCGACGGTGGTCGTGCTCGGAGAGCGCCGTGTGTTCGGCGATGATCTCCGACATCGAAGGCATGAGTAGGGCCTCTCGCAAGGTGGGTGGCAGGTCGGCCCCGGGCGGCGACCCAAACGTGAGAGATCAGGTTACGTGCCGGACGGGCCCTATCGTCCCTGAGTGGAGTTACCGGCACATTTCGGCCGCTGCCCGAGGCGCATGGCAAGATGGACGGCTGTGTGCCTCGATCGAGGCAACCTCATCATCGTCGTCCGACAGGAGTGAACCATGGGAAAGACCGGCCGGAAGCGTCGTGCGCGCCGCAAGAAGGGCGCCAACCACGGCAAGCGCCCCAACGCGTGATTTAGGGGAACGCGACCAACGCTAGAACGAACTGGCCCGCCTGGCCAGCTCCGGCAATTTCCACCCATGGGCGCGGATTCCGTACGAGTAGTCCGCTCTCGGGCTCAAAACCCACCCATGGGTGGAAATTGTCGTACGAAGGGGCGGCATCCTCAGCTCAACTGTTGGCGGACGGTGCTGATTTGCATCATCACCTTTGCCTTGAGGTGCTCCGGGGCTTGGTCGCCGCCGCAGCAGCGGGAGACCAGGGTCTTCACGGCCAATTCGACGTCGAACTTCTCCAGACAGGGTTCGCAGGCCGCGAGGTGCTCCCGGATCTGGTCGCCGCTGGCGTCATCCAGTTCGTGATCCAAGAACTCGTAGACGCGTTGCAACGTCTGCCAGCATTCGTCGTTGCTCAGTTCCGGCTCGCTCACCGTCGGCTCCCCTCGTGCACCGTGAGACCGCGATCTCGCGCGTACTCTGCCAACAGATTCCGCAGCTGGTTACGGCCGCGGTTGAGCCGAGACATCACGGTCCCGATCGGGGTGCCCATGATCTCGGCGATCTCCTTGTAGGAGAACCCCTCCACGTCAGCCAGGAACACGGCCAGCCGGAAGTCCGGCGCCAGCTGCTGCAGCGCCTCCTTCACATCAGAATCCGGCAGGTGCTCCAAGGCGACCGTCTCCGCCGACTTCAGGCCCGACGAGGTGTGCGACTCGGCGCGCGCCAGCTGCCAGTCGTCGACATTCTCCCCGTCTGCGATCTGCGGCTGCCGCTGCTTCTTGCGGTAGGAGTTGATGTAGGTATTGGTCAAGATCCGGTAGAGCCACGCCTTGAGATTGGTTCCCGGGGTGAACTGGTGGAAGGACGCGTACGCCTTCGCGAACGTCTCCTGCACCACGTCTTCGGCGTCGGCCGGATTCCGGGTCATTCGGAGCGCGGCCGCATAGAGCTGGTCGATGAACGGAAGTGCCTCGGCCTCGAAGCGGGCATGTCGTTCCTCGGCGGTCTCGGTGGCCAGATCGACGGGTGTGTCGTGGAGTTCGCCGGCGCTGGGGGCGTTCGAGTTGGTCGGGAGGATCATCACGTACGAGCGTACCGGCGCGTCACGCCTGGCAGGCACCGGCGTCGCCCGACGCTCCGAGGTGACGACATTCACACCGAATCAAACGCGGCATGAGTGCCGTTATTCCCACCTGTGCATTCGCTCAGCCCGCCGGAGCAGAACTCACTGACTGGACCAGTCGGAGAGTGTGGGCCACGACCAGCGCACGGACGTCCGCCGGGCGGAACTCCGCTCGGGCGAGCGTCTTGAACGAATGATCAGCGCCCGGCACCGGCACCACCTCGACGCCTCCCTGCTCCACCCCGGCCGTGGCGAGGGCCTCGGCCAGCTCATCGGCGCTGCCGAAGCTGTCGCGTGTGCCCTGGAGCATGAGTCGGGGCGCGGTCGGGGTCAGCAATTCCGGCAATCTGGACTTCTCGGGTCGACCGGGCAGATGCAACGGGAAGGCCAGGCAGAGCGCACCGACGGCGCCGAGCGTGCTGGCGGTCCGGCAGGCAACCCGCGCGCCGGCGCTGCGACCACCGACCACCAACGGGAGACCGGTCAACTCGGGTCGCCGGCACAACACCTCGACGGCGGCCAGCCAGGCGATGTCGAGACGCGGCGGCGGCGTCGCGACCTTCCGCCCAGCCAGCCGCCACGGTTGCTCGAACCGCGCGACACTGATCCCGTGAGCAGGCAGCGTGGCCGCCAGCAGCGCGAGATCCATCGCAGTGACCCCGCCACCAGCGCCATGCCCGAGCACCAGCACCGCCGAGGGGCTCCCGGCAGGATCACAATGCCAGCGTCCGGGTCCTTCCGGCGTCTCGACCTCGTACGTTCTCGTCCCCACACCAGAAGTCACAGCAGAGTCGCCTGGATCGGGTCGTCCTCGGAAGGTGCCTCCTCGGCCGGCAGTGGCTGGAGCAAACTCGGGTCGTTGTTGCGGACCGAGTTGACTGCGGTCGACACCGCGTACGCCTCCAGGGCCGTCGGCTCGGTCACCTCGAGCAACTCCAACGCCGCCTCGGGTGCGGTCAGCCGCGGATCCAGCCAGGCGTCCCAGGAGGCTCGCGGCACCACCATCGGCATCCGGTCGTGGATGTGACCGACCGCATCGGTCGCCACGGTCGTGATCACCGAGCAGGTCCGCAGCCAGGCCGAGTCGTCGTCGCGATCCTTGCTGGGATCTCGCCAGATCTCATAGATGCCGGCCATCACCAACAGACTGCCGTCGGCGCGATGGATGAAGAACGGTTGCTTCTTGGTCTTCCCGGACGGCGCCCGGCCCAGGATCTGCTCCGACGCCTCCGGGCTGTACCACTCGTAGAAGCCGTCCGCCGGGAGCAGGCACCGGCGGCTCGCGAAGGCCCGCCGGAAGGACGGCTTCTCGGCCACTGTCTCGACCCGGGCATTGATCAGCCGAGCGCCGCCTTTGGCGTCCTTCGCCCACGACGGCACCAGGCCCCACACCAACGGGCTCAACCGCCGGGTGATGTGGTCGTCGACCTTCGAGCGTCGCTCCAGCACGGCCGGGACAGCCACGGTCGGTGCCACGTTGTAGTCCGGACCGGGCAGGTTGCCGAGGATCTCGTCGATGTCGAACTCGTCCACCAGCGTCTCGGGACGGCTGGTCGAGGCATAGCGGCCGCACATACTCCAGAACCTACCGGCGGCCACCGACAGGCCGGATCGGCTCCTTCTTCGAAGGCGGCCGGTACGAGTTCTCTGAGGGGTCCTGTGGCAGTTCTCGGAGTGCCACTGTTGGCCTGGCACGCCCGGGCACGGTAGGAATGGGTCATGACGTTGCTTCGATCCGCCGCGCGCACGATGCTGGCCTCCTATTTCATCGTCAGCGGGGTGAGGGCTGTCCGCAATCCAGAGGCACTGGTGCCCGCCGCCGAGCCGTTGGTCGACACGGTTGTCCCGCAGGTGCGGCGGTTCGCACCGGAACAGGTCGGCGAGCTGGTGCCGACCGACGCCAAGACCTGGATCCGGATCAACGGAGCCCTCGAACTCGTCGGCGGCCTAGCACTCGCCAGCGGCAAGGGCCGTCGGCTGGGTGCCAGCCTGCTGGCACTCTCCCTGGTGCCGACCACGATCGGCAAGTATCCGTTCTGGCGGCACAGCGATCCCGACGAGCGCAAAGCTGCCAAGGAACATTTCTTGAAGAACGTCAGCCTGCTGGGCGGTGTGCTGATCGCCTCCCGGGACACCGAGGGCAAACCGAGCATCGGCTGGCGGGCCAGCCAGACCCGACAGCAGCTCAAGGCCGACAGCAAGAAGGCGCAGCAGAAGGTGAGCAAGGAGACCAAGCAGCTCACCGACGCGGCGCTGGCCGAGCGAGCACTGCTGGTCGGCGCGGTGGTCGGTGGCACCCAGAAAGCGCGCCAACAGATCAGCGCCACCGGCAAGACGGTGACCAAGCAGGCCGTGCAGACCAAGGAGGCTGCCGCCAAGGCCGCTCGACAGGCTCAGCACGACGCCGGCAAGCGGGCCCGACAGCTCCAGCACGACGCCGCCAAGCTCGCGAAGACAGCCGGCAAGGAGGCCGGCAAGCAGGTCGCCGCCGCCAAGAAGAGCGACGCGTCCCTCGCCGAGAACATCCAGTTGGGCGAGAA
The DNA here is from genome assembly GCA_047605905.1 of Microlunatus sp. Lineage (GTDB taxonomy): Bacteria > Actinomycetota > Actinomycetes > Propionibacteriales > Propionibacteriaceae > Microlunatus. The sequence goes on along the minus strand of JASGEZ010000153.1, from coordinate 14,137 downwards.
CTGACATCCCCTGGCTCGAAATTCCTGCCGGTGCCCGGTCTGCTGCCGCGTAGACTCCCCGGCTGTGTCGACAAGCGCTGAGACCGTGACCCTCGCCCCTTCCGGCCCGTGGCCGGCCCCCTCGGCGCCGGCGCCGATCCGCGCCACCGTACGGGTCCCGGGCTCCAAGTCGCAGACCAACCGGGCCCTGGTGCTGGCGGCGCTGTCCGACGGACCGTCGACCATCACCAATGGCCTGGACGCGCGAGACACGCAACTGATGCGTAACGGCCTGCGCGCCCTCGGGGTACAGATCGAGGAGTCCGGGGACGGCTGGCGGATCACCCCGCCGCAGACCTTCACCGGCGGCGCGATCGATTGCGGGCTGGCCGGCACGGTGATGCGGTTTCTGCCGCCGCTGGCTGCGTTGGCCGACTCCCCCGTCGCCTTCGACGGCGACGAGCAGGCGTACGCGCGGCCGATGGGACCGCTGCTCGACGGTCTGACCGCGCTCGGGGTGACCGTGTCCGGCGATTCGCTCCCCTTCTCGGTGACCGGCAGCAGCGCGCTGGCCGGCGGCGTGGTGAGCGTCGACGCGTCGACGTCCAGCCAGTACCTGTCCGGTCTGCTGCTGATCGGCGCCCGGCTCGGCAAGGGACTCGATCTGCGGCACACCGGTGAGAGCCTGCCGTCGCGGCCGCACATCGCCATGACGGTGGAGATGTTGCGTGCCCGGGGTGTCCAGATCGACGACAGCGAGACCAACCGCTGGGTGGTGAGCCCCGGCTCGATCGCGGCCGCGGACGTCATCATCGAGCCGGATCTGTCCAATGCCGCTCCGTTCCTGGCCGCAGCGGCGATCACCGGCGGCGCCGTGACCGTGCCGCACTGGCCCGCGGAGAGCAATCAGCCGGGCATGCGGCTGCCGCACATCCTGCAGCAGTTCGGCGCCGACGTGACCTACGACGATGACGGATCGATCATCGTCGAGGGCACCGACCAGATCGACAACATCGAGATCGACCTGCGCGACGCGAGCGAGCTGACCCCGGTGGTGGCCGCACTGGCCGCGCTGGCCGGCGACACCAGTCACATCAACGGAGTCGGGCACATCCGCGGTCACGAGACCGACCGGCTGGCCGCCATCGCCGCGGAGCTGGAGTCGCTCGGTGCCCGGGTGCGGGTGCATCACGACGGTCTGGCGATCCACCCGCGACTGCTCGGCGGCGGCACCTGGCACACGTACGCCGACCATCGGATGGCGCAGGCGGGCGCACTGCTCGGGTTGGTGGTCGCCGACATCGTGCTGGATGACGTGACTTGCACCGACAAGACGATGCCGGAGTTCGTCGTGCTGTGGGAGCGGATGCTGGCCGACTCCGTCGCAGAGTCGGAATCGGTCACCGAGTCCGACGGCGAGCCGGCCTGATGGCCCCGACCGTCTGATTTCGGCACGTGACACAGCCCGGCCTCTACACCGACGAACACGCCGCCTTCGAGCGGCCGCGGCGGCGAACCAGACCCCGCACCAAGGATCGCCCCGACTACTCCGCTGCCGAGATCGGGCTGGTGATCACCGTCGACAGGGGCCGCTACCGGCTGCTGGTCGACGGGCGCGAGGTGGTGGCGACCAAGGCCCGGCAGCTGGGTCGCAAGGGCGTCATCGTCGGCGATGAGGTCCGCGTGGTCGGCGACACCAGCGGCGACGAGGGCACGCTGGCCCGGATCGTCGAGGTCGAGCCGCGACGTACGGTGCTGCGCCGCACCGCGGACGACGACGACCCCTACGAGCGACCGATCGTCGCCAATGCCGATCAGCTGGTGATCGTCACCGCACTCGCCGATCCACCACCCCGGACCGGGATGATCGACCGGATCCTGGTCGCCGGTTTCGACGCCGGGCTGAAGCCGTTGCTGTGCTTGACCAAGGCCGATCTGGCAGCGCCGGACGAACTGCTCGAGCAATATGGCCCGCTGGACGTCGCCATCCAGGTGACTCGGCCGGGAACCGATCTCAGCAGTCTGCGTCAGAGTTTGGCCGGGCATCGCAGCGTCTTCGTCGGTCACTCCGGGGTGGGCAAGTCCACCCTGGTCAACGCCTTGATCCCGGACGCTCGGCGGGCCATCGGATCGGTCAACGAGGTGACCGGGCGCGGCCGGCACACCTCCACTTCGGCCATCGCACTGCGGCTGCCGCCTGATCCGGCGGTCAGCGGGGATCCGGGCTGGGTGATCGACACCCCCGGCGTACGCTCATTCGGCCTCAGTCATGTCTCCCCCGACCGGATCGTGACCGCCTTCGACGACCTCGCCGCGCTGGTCGCCGGCTGCCCCCGAGGCTGCACCCACACCGGCAGCGAGCCGGAGTGCGCACTCGACGAGGCGGTCCGCCGCGGCGAGCTGTCACCGGTGCGGCTGGAGTCGTTCCGCCGAATGCTCGGTTCGGACCAGTAGCGTACGACCCATGTCCGGCCCTGCTTCTCCCTCGACCTCTTCTGCCACCGGCGCGCAGTCCGATCCGGCCTTCCGCAATCTCACCGACGATCTGCGGCTGGCCCATCTGCTCGCCGACGATGCCGACTCCATCACCACCAGTCGCTTCAAGGCCCTCGATCTGCATGTGGTGTCCAAGCCGGATCTGACCCCGGTGACCGACGCCGACACCGCCGTGGAGGAGGCGCTGCGGCGTACCCTGTCGCGGGCACGGCCCCGCGACGCCGTGCACGGGGAGGAGTTGCCGGACACCGGCTGGGGTCCGCGCCGTTGGGTGATCGACCCGATCGACGGCACCAAGAACTTCGTCCGCGGGGTTCCCGTGTGGGCCACACTGATCGCACTGATGATCAACGACGAGGTGGCGGTCGGCGTGGTGTCGGCGCCGGCGCTCGGGCGGCGTTGGTGGGCCAGCCTGGGCGGTGGCACGTACGCCGGCAAGTCGTTGATGTCTGCCACGCCCTGCCGGGTCTCCGACGTCGCGGCGATCGAGGACTCCTCGCTCAGCTACTCCTCCGTCTCCGGCTGGGTGGAGTCGGGCCGCGGGCAGCCGTTCGTCGACTTGATGCGACGCTGCTGGCGGACGCGTGCGTTCGGCGATTTCTGGTCCTACATGCTGCTGGCCGAGGGCGCGGTCGACATCGCCTGCGAGCCGGAGTTGGCACTGCATGACATGGCTGCCTGCTCGATCGTGGTCAGCGAGGCCGGCGGTCAGTTCACCGACCTCGACGGAGTGCCGGGTCCCCGCGGCGGCAACGCCGTCGCGACCAATGGTCGACTGCACCAGGCGGTCCTCGAACAGTTGGCGTTGCCGGTCGACGACGAGGAATAGCTCACGATGCAGCTCAGCCACACCTTCGATCTGCCGGCTCCGGTGGATCGGGTCTTCGACGTCTTCAGCCGGCTGGACCTGCTGGCGCCCTGCTTCCCGGGGGCATCGGTGTGGGGACGTGACATCGAGGTCTACCAGGGCGCCGTCAAGATCCAGTTCGGTCCGTTTCCGCTGATCTTCGAGGGTACGGCGCGGGTCGTGCGGATCGACGTCGCGGATCGACGGATGGTGGTCAAGGCCAACGCCCGCGATCGGCGTGGCGTCGCTGCCGGGTCGGCGCGGGTCACCGCCACCTTCCAGGCCGCCGGTCCCGGGACCACGACTGTGCGGGCGCTCACCGATCTCGACCTGACCGGACGACCGGCCCAGCTCGGCACCGGGGTCATCACTTCGATCAGCGACCGGTTGACCGCCGAGTTCGTCCGCGGGATGAGCGCCCAACTGGCCGCCGGGTTGACCGCCGGGCAACCGGCCGCATCGCGCGCTGTGGCCGACGATGCTGCCGCGACGCCACCACCGGGGCCGCCGACCTACGACTACTCACCGCCGTCGGAGACTGCCCCGCATCTGCAGGTGCTGCCCGACGTGGTCCGCATTTCGTTGCCCCGGCTGGCCTGGGGCCTCGCCGGCCTGACGCTCCTGGTATTCGTCGTCCGCCGGGTTCGACGCCGCTGGGCGAACGGGCCGAGGGACGCTCAGGCCGCGATGACCCGCAGTCGGACTGTCTCCGGCAGGTCCCGCAGCTTCGCCACGGCTTCCTCGGCGAGCGGGCCGGCCACATCGGTGATCGCATAGCCGAACTGGCCCTTGGTGGACAGCGTCTGGCCCTCGATGTTGACCCTGCTGTCGGCCAGCACTCCGTTGACCGTCGCGAGCACGCCCGGGACGTTGTGGTGCACGTGCAGGATCCGGGTCCGGTCGCCGGCCTCGGTCGCCACCGGCGGCAGATTGACCGACATCGTGGTGTTGCCGGCCCGGACGTACTCCCGGAGCTTGCCGGCGACGAACCTTCCGATGTCCTCCTGTGCCTCCTGGGTGGAGCCGCCGATGTGCGGGGTCAGGATGACATTCGGGATGTTCTGCAGGCAGGAGGCGAACGGATCACCGACGACCTTCGGCTCCTCGGGGAACACGTCCACCGCGGCGCCGGCGATGTGACCGCTGAGCAGGTGATCGCGCAGTGCCTCGTGATCGACGATCATGCCGCGGCACAGGTTGAGGAACAGGCTGCGCGGTCGCATCATCTGGAACTGCTCGCGGCCGAACATGCCTGCGTTGCCCGGACGCCCGTCCACGTGTAAGGAGATGGTTTCGGCCTCGGCCAGCAACTCCTCCAGGCTGTGACAACGGCGGGCGTTGCCGAGGGCGAGCTTGTCGGCGATGTCGTAGAACAGCACCCGCATACCCAGCGCCTCGGCCACCACCGACAGCTGGCTGCCGATGTTGCCGTAGCCGACGATGCCGAGCGTCCGGCCACGTACCTCGTGGGCACCTTTGGCGGACTTGTCCCACACCCCGTCGTGCATCAAGGCGTTCTTGTCCGTCAGGTGCCGGGCCAGCGAGATGATCTCGGCGATCACCAGTTCGACCACGCTACGAGTGTTGGAGAACGGGGCGTTGAAGACCGCGATTCCTCGCTCCGACGCGGCGCTGAGATCGATCTGATTGGTGCCGATACAGAAGGCCCCCACGGCGAGCAGATCCGGCGCGTTGGCCAGCACCTCGTCGGTCACGGTGGTCTTGGAGCGGATACCGAGCAATTGCACCCCATCGAGGGCGGCGATCAGCTCGTCGGAGTCGAGTGCACCCTTGGCGGTGCGCACCTCGATCCCCCGCTCGCCGAGCAGCCGTACGGCCTCGGGGTGGATGTTCTCCAGCAGCAGCGCTCTCATGGTCCCTCGTTCGGGGTTTGTCATCGTCCGCGGGCGTCGTCGTCGCGCAGTCTCCAGCGGTCCAGTGTAGGAACCCCGATCCGGACGGTGCCGGCCGTCTCAACAGCTTCCGCGTCAGTCCAGGCCGGCGAGCTCACGATAGGAACGCAGTCCGCTGCGGGTCTGAGCGGAAGTAAGTGCGGCGAAGCAGGCATCCACCACGAGATCCGCGGTCACCTCGAGCACCCGGTTCAGCAGACCGACCGTGGCCAACGGGTCGCTCGGCAGCGACCGGCGACCGGAGGACAGCGCGAAGAAGGTGTCTCCGTCGGTCATGCCGTGCGCCGGGCGTACCGCTCGGGCGAGCCCGTCGTGCGCGATCGCGGCGAGCTTCCCGGCTTGTGCCTTGGTCAGGCTCAGGTCGGTGAGGACGGTCCCGATGGTGGTGTTGAACGGTCTCGCCGCTCGGTCCCTGGCCGCCAGGAGGGCTACCCGACCGACGCTGTCCGGACTCTCCAACGCGCCGGCCCGATCCGACCAGAGCCGGCCGGTGGCTGGGTCCACCCCGGAGCCGGCGGCATTCAGCACCAAGGCGACGCCGATCCGCGCGATCGGCATGTCGTCGCCGAGCGTCACTTCAGCCTCGGCGTAGCCGAAGCCACCCTTGATGCCCCCGGCCAGTGCGCCCGTGCCGGCTCCGACGCAACCCACGGCCGGGTCCGGGACCCGGCGGCGACGACCGGTGCCGGCCAGAGCCTTCTTGGCCGACGTGTACGCGAGTGCACCGAACTCCGGCGTGGGCCGATGAGCGAACACTCCGCCCCGGCCGAGATCGAAGATCACGGCGGCCGGCACGATCGGCACCACCTCACCGGGATTCCGCCCGACCGGGAGCCCACGCCCGTCGGCAGCCAGCGCAGCCATCACACCGTCGGCGGCCGCCAGACCGTAGGCGCTGCCGCCGCAGAGCACCACCGCATCGACCTGCTCGATCAGGGCGCGCGGATCCAGCAGGTCGGTCTCCCGAGTGCCCGGCGCGCCGCCCCGGACATCGACCCCGCCGACCGCCCCCGCTTCGCTGAGCACGACCGTCGTCCCGGTCAGCCAGCCTTCGCCCTCGGCCGTGTGATGCCCGACCGCGAATCCCTCGATCATGTAGCGCCAGGACACGAGCGGGAAGACGACGCGCCCGGCGTGCGGAGGAGCGATGAGTGAAGCCATGCCCCGCGAGTGGAACGAGCCGATTCGGCAGAGCGGCTTCGCGAAGAGTGACGACGTAGCCGGTGAACGCGCGTCGTCGTCGCGAGTGGACTCATGTCGCGAAGCGGGTGCCGCTGTAGGAGCCGGTGTAGGTGGTCGAGCCAACCAGCTTGGTGCCGTTGCCGCGATAGAGGCGCAGCTTTCCGGTGGACAGCCGGGCGACCAGGTCGCTGTATTTGTCGCCGTTCACATCGCCGACCACCGTGATCGACGACACGTTGCCGAAGCCGGTGCCGATCACCTTCGGACTCGCAAACCCGCCGCCCTTGGTGCCCAGATGGACGCTGAGCTTGCCGCCGGACCTGGTGATCACGTCCAGCCGACCGTCGCCGTTGAAGTCGCCAGCGCCGCGCAGCCAGTCTCGCCCGGACCAGGAGCCGGCGACCCGGGCCGTGGACTTCACCCCCGTCTTGCCGTTGCCATAGATCAGCGTGGCCTTTCCTGACTTGTCGATCCCCATCAGATCCGGGTAGTCGTCGCCGTTCACATCACCGACGCCGGTGAGGTTGACGTGCTTGGACACCACGCCGAGATCCGTGCCCGAGTCGAAGCTCCCGGTGGTGGTGCCGCGATAGAGCATCAGCCGATTGCGCGAGTTCCGGGCGACGACGTCGGCGTACCCGTCGCCGTTCCAGTCACCGGCGTTGACCACGTTCTCGAACGTGCCGTACCCGGAATCGATGATCTCCCCCGTGCCGAGCGAGGTGCCGCTGATCGGGTGCCGTCGCAGGTCGCCGCCGACGACCAGCAGCAGATCGGCCTTACTGGTCGATCGGTAGCTGTGCGGAAACACCGCGTACCCGGTCCCGGGCTTGAGCGTGACCGGCGTCGCGGTCGGCGTGCTCGACTGCGGGGTGTCGGCTGAGGAGGTGCCGTTCACGGTGAAGTAGTCCGAGCGCATCCCGAACTTCCATTTGAAGGTGGTGCCACGCACGGTCACCGACTTCTTGCTGCCGATGATCTTGATGGTGGTCACCCGGCCGCCCCACTTCCCGTAGCCGTCGCGCTTGGTGATCTGCACCTTCCTCGCTGTGCCGACCCCGAACGCCTTGCCCAGCCGGGAGGCGGAGATCGTCTTGCTCCAGGTCTGGTCCTTGATCACACCGTCGTACGGGTCGCTCTGGGCGATCTGGTAGCTGTAGTCGCCGGTGGTGATCTGGCCGCCGTTGGAGGAGGTGAACTGCGTGTACGCGGGCTTGCCGCCGTAGCTCATGATCACGTGTGCGGTCGCCCTCACCGCCGCGTCGCCGTTGTCGGTCTCGTTGTCCATGCCGCGGTAGACCTGGCAGCTGGTGGTGTCGCAGATGTCATAGCCCGAGGTCGAGGAGCGTTCCCGCAGGAACGCGCCATAGGTACGCGCCGCCACCGCCTGCGCCCGCACGGCATTCGAATGCCACGAGGTGGGCATCTCCGACGGCACCACAGCACGTACGTAGTTCTCCATCGTGACGGTGTTCACCGTGCGACCGCTGCTGTTCCGCTTGATCAGCGACAGCGAACCCCGATAGCCACGGGTGGAGCCGCCCGGCAGCACCAACCGCAGACTGCCGCCGCTGCTGGTGACCTTCCAGGTGCTGGTGCCGAGTCCGGTGCTCTTGGTCTTCCAGCTGCCCTTGGCCGAGCGGTAGGACAGCTTGTAGCCCGAGCCTGACCGGGAGATCCGCCAGTAGGCGTAGGACGATCCGGTGGGCAGGCTGTAGCTCTTCGACCCGTCGCTGACCTTGGCGCCGCTCGCGGGCTTGAAGGTCAGGCTTCCGTCGTCGTCGGCCGTCACCCAAACCCGGATGGTGCCATCGGTGGGCAGCTTCGTCCGCTTGGTCTTCGGATAGTAGAAGGCGAGGATCTGCCGCCAGGTCAAGCCTTTGGTGGCCGCACCATAGGCGCCGTACTGGCTCATCCCCCAGCCGTGGCCGAACCCGCGGCCGTCGATGCGAAAGCTGCCGGAGCGCGGTCCGGTCGCGGGGTCCGCGTCCGCCGTGGGCGGCGCGACCAGGAACGCGGTCGTCGCCACAGCGAGGGCCAGGCCCGCCACAACGAGGTGACGGGCCTTGCACAGAAGGCCGGCAGGCGTGGCTAAGCGGTCGTCGGATCTCCCAGCAGGCATGACCATCCACTTCGTCGACAACAAGTGGCCCATAGCCTGCGATAGGTCAAGGAGAACACGCCAGTGTTACCAAAGAAAAAGCTGTGACTCATGTGAAAACTGGGGTGAAGTCTCACGCACTCCTTCACCCCAGCGCCCGCCGCCTCAATCGGTGAGCGTGACCTCCTGGTGCTTGGCAGCCGACGAATAGCACGCATCGACGACCCTGGCCCGCACCAGCGCCTCGGAACCGTCGTGCTCGACGTGCTCGTCGCCGCGGACATTCGCCAGGAACTGCAGCACCGTCTCCAGGTGGCCACCGTCGGGCGGCACCACCGGGGTCAGAACCGCCGGTACGCCGTCCTTCTCGGTCCAGATGCCGAGCTTGCGATACGGCTCGCCGGGCTCGCCACCCCACTCGATCGCCGCGCCGCCCTCGGATCCGTACAGCGTCACGTAGCACTGGTCGTACGGGATCCACTGCGCCCAGCTCGACTCCAGCAGCAAGGTGCCGCCGTCGTCCAGTCGCAGGAACGCGGTGGCCAGGTCCTCGACGTCGAAGTCGTCGGCGGTCACGTCGGTCTTGCGCCCCAACCCGTACGCCGAAGCACCCTTCCCACGCGGGCCGAACTCCGCGTACGTCGCCGCAGTCGCGGTGGTGACGTCCGGCTCGCCGAGCAGATGCAGCGCCATGTCGAGCATGTGCACGCCGATGTCCATCATCGGGCCGCCACCGGACTTGGCCTGCCGGGTGAACCAGCTGCCCATGCCCGGGATGCCCTCGCGGCGCAGCCAGCCCGCCTTGGCATAGTAGATGTCACCGAGCAGACCGGCGTCGACGATCTGCTTCAGCACCTGCACATCACCACGGCGACGGTGGTTGAACGACACCTCCAGCACCCGGCTATTGCGTCGCGCGGCCGCCACCATGGCCTCGGCCTTCTCGGCGTTCTCGGCCATCGGCTTCTCGCTCAGGACATGGATGCCGGCATCGAGAGCGGCCACCGCGATGGGCGAATGCAGGGCGGTCGGGGTGGCAATGCTCAGCACGTCGACGCAGCCGGCAGCCACCAGCTCGGCCCAGTCGGCGAATCTGCACTCCGGGGCGATCCCGTACTTGTCGCCGAGCAGCGCCAGCTGATCGGCCTCCATCCCGGCCAGGGCGACCAGCTCGACGTCGGCCTGCGCGAAGTACGCGTCCATGTGCTGGCGGCCGGCCCAGCCCAGGCCGACCACGCCGGCTCGCAACGTCGCGCTCATACCGAGGTCTCCTTGGCGAGCTGCGCTTTCCGGAAGAACGGCGGCCGCATGTCGATCACCGCAGGCGTCGCGAAGTCGGCCGTCCGCTCCGGGGCCGCCCACAGGACGCCGTTGGCGAGCACCCGTTTGATGGCGGGATGGTGATAGACCGGGTAGTCCTGGTCACCCGGGGAGAAGTAGAAGACCTTGCCCTTGCCGCGCCGCCAGGTGCAGCCGGAACGGAACACCTCGCCGCCGGTGAAGGTGGACAGGAAGATCTGCTCGTCCGGCTGCGGGATGTCGAAGTACTCGCCGTACATCTCCTGGCCCTCGATCACGATCGGCTGCGGTACGCCCTCGGTGATCGGGTGCCCGGGAGCCACGGTCCAGACCAGCTCGGTGTCGTTGGAATCGCGCCAGGCCAGCGAGCACGAGGTGCCCATCAGCTTGATGAAGATCTTGGAGAAGTGCGCCGAGTGCAGCGGCAGCAGACCCATGCCACCGAGCACCCGCTGGTAGACGCGGTCCACGATCGCATCGTCGACCTCGCGGTGCTTGATGTGACCCCACCAGGTGAGCACATCGGTGTTGGCCAGTACCTCCTCGGTGAGCCCGTGCTCGGGCTGGTCCTGGGTGGCGGTACGGACCTGGACGCGGTCACCGAGCAGTTCGGTCAGACCGTTGGCGATAGCACCGTGCATCCCCTCGGGATACAGGCGCGCCATCATGTCGCGGTCTCGGTCGCTGTTCTCGTGGTAGTTCTCGCCCCAGACGGTGACGCGGATCGGTGCCGCGTGAGAGTTGAAAGATGTCACGATCGGACATTCTGCCAAGTTGACCGGGGGCATCGCGAGTCCAGCCTGAGATCATGGATGAGTGGACTTGCACCGCTCGACCCTCGGTAGGGTACGGCTCCGCGCCTTCGACCTCACCGAGCGCACCACGAGACGGAGCTATCGTTCCGCCAGACGTCGTCTGTCGCGCTGGCGGGGGCGGAGTTTCCTGATCGCTCAGTGTGCCGTGACGGCCGGTTTGGCCTGGTGGATGGCGCAGCTGGTGCTGGGTCACCCCACCCCGTTCTTCGCACCCGTCGCGGCGATCATCGTGTTGAACGTCACGTTCGGGAACCGGATGCGCCGAGGCATCGAGGTCGCGATCGGCGTCGCCGTCGGTGTGCTGGTCGGCGACATCTTCGTGTCCGCCTTCGGTGCCGGCGTCTGGCAGATCATGCTGGTGTCGGCAGTGGCGATGACACTGGCAACCCTCGTCGGTGCCGGTCCGCTGATGATGATCCAGGCGGCGGTTCAGTCGATCATCGTGACCACCTTGATGCCGGAGCACGGTCAGGCGCTCGGCCGTTGGCTGGACGCCGTGGTCGGCTGCACCCTGGCCCTGGTGGTCGCCACCATCGCGCCGAGCGCCCCGGTACGAAAGCCAGGTTTGCTGGCCGCTCAGTTGTTGCAGGAGATGGCGGCGACACTACGCGCGGCCGCCACCGCGTTGCGGGAGTCCGACCCGAAGGCGGCCGACGAAGTGCTGGAACGAGCCAGGGCCGAGGCGGCCCAACTCGATCTCATCCAAGAGGCGGCAGCGGAGGGCCTCGCGGTGGTCCGATCCAGCCCGTTCCGGCGTCGCCAGCTCGGATCGGCACTCGCGTACGCGGAACTGACCGAGCCGTTGGATCGCGCCAGCCGCAATCTGCGTGTGCTCGCCCGGCGCAGCCTCGTCGCCGTGTGGCAGGGCGATCAGGTGCCGATCCCCTATCTGGACCTCCTCGAGACGACCGCCGCGCAGGCCGATCGGGTGGCGAGGGACCTGCACGAGGGCAAGCTGCCGATCGGTGCCCGGAAGGGGCTGATCGCCGCAGCCCAGGAGTCCGCGCAGTTGGAGGTCACCGGTGGGATCAATGCCATCGTGATCTTGGCGCAAGCCCGTTCGATGCTGGTCGATCTGCTGGAGCTGACCGGGTTGGAGTACGCCGACGCTCGGGAACTGGCGCGGGACCTCACCGAGCATGACTCGTGACATCAGTCCGCTCGCGACGACGACGCGCGTCCTAGACCCCGATGTCGGCCCGCCGGCCCTGGCGCCGCTCACACCAGACCTCACCGTCGGCGTAGACCACCCCGTCGGCGAACCGGCCCTCGACCCGGCCGCCATCGAACTGCTCGTGGTAGAGCCGTGCGTACAGACCGCCACGCGCCAGCAGTTCGTCGTGGGTGCCCTGCTCGACCAGTACGCCGTCCTCCAGTCCGAAGATGACGTCGGCGTTGCGGATGGTCGACAGCCGGTGCGCGATCGCGATCGTGGTCCGGCCCTGGGTGGCCCGCTCCAACGCCTGCTGGACCAGCCGCTCGGTCTCGGTGTCCAACGCCGAGGTGGCCTCGTCGAGGATCAGCACCCGCGGGTTCATCAGCAGCACCCGAGCGATGGCCAGCCGCTGCTTCTCGCCGCCGGAGAGCCGGTAGCCGCGTTCCCCGGCGACCGTGTCGTAGCCGTCGGGGAAGCTCATGATCCGTTCGTGGATGTTGGCGTCCCGGGCCGCCTGCTCGACCTCCTGCCTGGTCGCGCCCTCCTTCGCGTACGCAATGTTGTCGTACAGCGTGCCGTGAAAGAGATAAGGCTCCTGGGTGACCATGCCGACCGACTGGGCCAATGACTCGAAGGTCGCGTCGCGTACGTCGAGGCCGTCGATCCGGATCGCACCGAGGTCGACGTCGTAGAACCGCGGCACCAGATAGGTCATGGTGGTCTTGCCGGAGCCGGAGGGCCCGACGATCGCCGCCAGCTGGCCGGGCTCGATTCGCAGCGAGACCTCGGCCAGGGTCCAGGTGCGGGCCTGTTCCGGAGGCGACCCGGCTTCGGCTTCCGGTCGGCCGACCTCGTCCGCCGCGGCGGTTCCGAACCGTGGGCCGACCCGATCCCCGCTCAGACTGCGCGGCTCGGGATAGCGGAACCAGACGTCGTCGAACTCGACCCGGCCACCGTGCTGGGTGCGTACCAGCGGGCGGGCGTCAGCGCGCTCGGTGATGGCGGGTTGCAAGTCGAAGTATTCGAAGATCCGCCGGAACAGGGCCAGCGAGGTCTGAACGTCGAGCGTGACTCGCATCAGTTGCACCAGCGGCATCTGCAGCCGGGCCTGCAGCGTGGTGAAGGCCACCAGGGTGCCGGCGGTGAGCAGCTCTCCCCCGGCGAGCCGGCCGGTGATCAGATAGGCGGCGACCAGATAGATCAGCGCCGGCGTGACGGCGAAGAAGGTCTGCACCAGGGCGAAGAAGGTCCGCCCGGTCATCGCCGTCTCGATCTGCAGCCGGGTCTGGTGGTGATTCTCCCGGCGGTAGCGCTCGGTCTCGGCCTGCCCGCGGCCGAAGACCTTGGCCAGCAGGATCCCCGACACCGACAGCGACTCCTCGGTGATCGCCGTCATCTCCGACAGCGACTCCTGAGTGCGCCGGGCGATCCGCTGGCGTCGGCGACCGACCCGGATCTGGACGATCAAAAACAGCGGCATCAGGATCAGGGTCAGCACCGTCAGCTGCCAGGAGAGCAGCACCATCGCCACAAACGCCGCGATGACCGTCACCGAGTTCTGCAGGATCGTCGTTGCGGTGTTGGTCAGCACGTTCTGTACGCCGCTGACATCGTTGGCCAAGCGCGACTGGATCGCACCCGTCTTGGTCCCGGTGAAGAAGGCCAGCTCCATCTTCTGCAGGTGCTCGAACAGGTCGCTGCGCAGATCCGCCATGGCGGAGTTGCCGATCTTGCTGGTCAGATAGTTCTGGCCGATGGCGAGCAGTGCCGTGACGATCGGGATGGCGACCAGGCCGCCGAACAGCCACCACATCAGCCCGAGGTTGACCGGTCCCCCGTCGACCGGGAACAGCGCGTCGTCGAACACCGCCCTGGTCAGGAATGGGGCCACCGAGGTCAGTCCGGCAGAGATCAGCACGACCACCGCGACCAGCGCCATCGACCGCTTGTACGGCGCCAGTTGTCGGGCGATGCGCCGCAGCACATCATCGGTCGCCGCTGGGGGTGGCGCGAATGGCGCCGATGACGTAGCGGGGGTCGTAACGGTCACGAACCGAGGCTACGACCTGGTCGTCACTCGCTGTTCGACTGCGCTCGTAGCCGCCAGCTCGCCGCCATGGACCGCAGCCGCCATTCCCAGTCCGATGACGATCGCGGTGAGGTGGCCGAGGGAGGTGAAGCCGGGCCAGATCGCCAGCATGCCGCAGGCCGCGACGAGGCAGCCGAGCGCGTACCAGCCTCGCCAGCAACGCGGCACCCACGCTGCGAGCAGGCCGATGGCCGCCGCCAGGCCGTACGAGACGCCGACGTCCGGCTTGACCGTGATCGAGAACCGCGCAATGTGTCGGT
>JASGEZ010000152.1:0-4898 GCA_047605905.1 Microlunatus sp. | reverse complement strand
TGCGACACTACGAGAAGGGCTTCCAGGACGGCGACGTTTTGGGGGCCTTTTTCTTTTGCGGCTAATCTCCTTTCTTTTCGCTTTCAGCTTCTTGGAACGCTTCATAAAGGCGTTCCAAATTGCTCGACAGGTATACGCCGAACCGGGAGGCTCCAGGCGCCTTCAGCGTCAAACTGAAGCTTTTCGCAGCTTCCTTTGTGACCACTTTCAGATTGTGCTTGGGTAGGCTCCAGGCCTTTTCGGATGGCTGGGTGTTCACGCGCTTGGGCTTTCGTGGCACCTGAGCATGGGCAAGGACTGCATGAAAGCGGTCGGTCGCCGCCAACGCAAGGAACTCCCCGGTTCCAACGAACTCAATCGCTCGTTCGGACGCTGCAGGTGGTTGAAGCAGCCGCTTCAACTCGTCCCAACGATCGCGCCCGACGCCTTTCGCCGACCCAATAGCCTCGAGGACCACTGTCGGTATTCCTTCCACAACAGCAAGCATGCGATACAGCAACGTATCGTCGACCGTCAGCGCGGCCCGGATCGCTTCGCGCGGAACACCCCGTATTTGGAGCTTGTGCCCAAAGAGCGCCTTTTCAATAAAAGACAGATTTACTCGCGCCGTGTTTTCTTGCCCCTGCGCGACAATGTGCTCGATCTCTTCTAATGGTCGGACAACCGCACGAACCTGAATTCCAAGTTCCCGGGCAACTCTTGCCCGCCTATGCCCAAACACAATCATGTAGCGGGAAGGCTCGTCTGGATGAGGGCGCACGAGAATTGGAGACGATTGACCTGACTTCTTGATGGCGTCGCGCAACTCCACATAAGCCGCATCATCGTCCTCAAGCCTGTCGCCAACGAAAGAAGCTTCGAGCAGCACTGGATCCAAAGACACCACCGCTTCCCCCTGCAGAACCTTCAGGGAGTTCTCCGCCATTTCGTCCAAAGACTGTAGCATTGAGCGCGAAGCTCCACGCCTGGTGTACTCCGATCTCGTCGCTTGCAACGGCGGAGAGGCCCCGTCTTCGGCAAGTGAAGCCGTGACACTCGCCAGCAAATTCTTTCTAGCCACGTCTACCTCCACAAAACGCCTGTAAAGGTTTGATACCGCTAAAAAATATACGATTATGTACGGCTGTCAGTTGCATCATTTCCGCCCCCAAGCTTGGTGAACAAGACCGACAATCTCCCTGTTCACCGCATTGAGGCTTTCAATAGCCCGCTCGTAAGTGGCTCTATTGAACTGGCTCTTCTCTACCTCATACAGCGACTGCTTCGTGATACCCGCATCCGAGATTGCGGTCGACTTGAGCATTTGATTTTGAAGAATTCGCCGACCGAACATGGCCTGGAGAAAGCCCACCATCTGCGCCTGGGGACCATCTGTGGGCTCGTAGCGTGTTACCAGATAGCGGAACCAATTAAGTCGAACACGCGCTCCCACCCCCTTAACGGATTGAAGAATGCCACCCAGCATCAGAAGGAATTGACTCATTGACATGATGTCGAGCATCTGCGGATGCACGGTAATGAGAACTGACGTTGATGCTGTGAGCGCCGTTAACGTGAGATAACCGAGCTGCGGAGGACAATCGATAACAACGACGTCATAGAGAGAATCGACCTCGCGGAGAGCACCGGAAATCCGGGTGAAGAATAGCCGACCCTCCTGAGACTGCCTGTTCGAAGCTGCTAGTGGCGTCTGGTACTCATATTCCTGCAACTCCAGGTTAGCCGGTACAATGTCCAAACCAGGAAAGTTTGTGCGTTGAATGATATCCTTGATGGAACGCCGATCCTCATCATACCTCAACGCTTCGTAGAGGGAGGGGTTCTTGTCCAGCTCCGGTTGAATTCCGTGTAAGGCGGAGAGTGAAGCCTGCGGGTCCAGGTCAATCGCCAAAACCCGATGGCCGGTTAACGCCAGATATTGTGCCAAGTGCGCGGCCGTCGTGGTTTTCCCCGAGCCACCCTTGAAATTCACAACAGAAATTACTTGGATTTCTTCGTTGCCACGACGGTGAGGAACGTAGCGCTTGAAATCTGTACGCCCATTCTTGTCCAGGAAGTAACGAAGTTCAAGCATTTGGTCGGCCGTGTACGTACGCCGTCCAGAGGGCGTCGTAGTAGGAATGGGGCCTTTGCCATCAAGATGAAGTTTCTTAATGTGGTTTTGCGTAACACCCAGATACTCTGCTGCCTCTGCGGAGGAGAATTGCCGCAAGCCCTTCTGAGCGTTAGGTGGAAACTGTTCGATCCGCAACATATTGAGCTTATCCGAGATAAGTTCTCCCTGCTGGAGAATTTCATCATCGAAATCGACGGCTTCGATCTGCGGAGCCAAGCTCATAGCCACTTTCCAATAATAACGCTTTTTCGCGACACCATGCTGAATAAGCGTGATTATGGCCGATTCTTTCCAAGCGACAACGAATTTTTCGTAAACAAAAAGTTAATTGAGCTCCCAGTGTCACAGGCCGTACCAAACTTTCTTAGGCTGACGACTACTTCGAACATTCGCCAATCTATTGATCTTACAGTCTAATTCGCCCTTTCGTACGGCTGTCAGCGATGGACTCGGAATATGGACTCTACAAGAGTCCATAATTTGGTTTCCACAGCCATCGAGCTGTTCCTTGAGGGGAACCGTCGCCCTCGTGAGCGACCTACGACACCAAGGTCTCATTCCTCCCTCGGTCAGAGGCCCATCTTTAGTCGACGATTATTCTGGTCATCGGGGCGGCGTCGTTCCGGACCCGAGCCTGTATGCCGCCCAGTTGGACGAGACGCTGCAGCAACCCCACCCGGCACTAATCAAGCTGTGGCGAGACCTCCTGTTGCCTCAAACAATGAGCCGCTGAGATGGCAGTACCTATTCGACACGCTAACATTTCGTGGATCGAAGTGCGTACAGAACCTCCACCTAGATCTCTGAGCAGTTACAAGAAGCATACAATGCCCGCTGATTCCCGCGTCAGCGGCTGGCTTTGCCGGCCGCTGAAAAGACTTGCTCGAACCAAGACCGAGCGGCTTCATAGTGCGGGTATTCATCGCGAGAAGTGGAGATATGAATGCCTATCCGGCGTCACGGTCGGCGGCGTCCAGCATGGCCCTATTAGTAAGTTCATCAAGACCGGACATCAGGCCACCTGTGCCCTTGTGGACCGGCAGGCGCAACTTCAACCCGTCCTCGATCAAGCGTGAAAGAGTGATGCGTTGCCGGGCCACGACGGTCTTACCCCCGCCAACAGTGCGTCATTTCGGTCAGGTGTCATTTTCATCGGCGCGAGGATCCGTACTCTTCTGTATTCAAGATCTGGCAAGAGGCGTGTGCAATAGGTGGAGGGACCACAAAACAACCTGTCTGGAGTGCCCACAGTTAATTGCGACGACCGCCCACTGGACGTCGTTGTGCTTGTTTGACTACCGGGGAGGGAGGGTATCGCTCTTGTGAATACTGGCGAGCCTACTCGCGGTGCGGCGGTTCGTTTGGTCGAGTGGCGCGCAGTGCTACACATAAGATCAGGTCAGAGTCGGGATAGCGTTCGACTGGCGAATAGCATTCATGCTCCAGCCGACACTCGCAGTGCTTGAGCCGAAGGCTGTGATGTAGAGCTTGGCAAGCTACGAAGAGGGAGGAAACGTCCCAACATCCTGACGCCGACACCGACCCAAAAGAGCGAATGATTAGCAGCCAACTCTTGCGTTTTGCCCCACTTGGGGATAAATGTCACCTCACATGAGGACTTCAAATGCTTGCATTCACGAATATTGCCGATGTGCTCGGTCTTCCAGCGGGTGAAGTCGCTTCGCGCTCGCCCTTTGGGTTGATGGCCCGCATCGAGACGGGCCTGCCGCTTGGCGCCGTTGAGCGCGTCGCTCATCTTTTGGCGCCTAGCGACACCCAGTTCAAGTATCGGTTCGTGCCCAAGGCGACTTACGACCGACGCAAGACGACGCATCGTCTGTCCTCAGACGAGGGGACACGGCTCGCGCGGGTAGCGCGGGTTTGGAGTTTTGCACTGGACGTCTGGCAAAACGAGAATGATGCGCGCGAGTTTCTGTTTCGAGCCCATCCAATGCTCGAGGACAAGCGACCGATCGATATTGTGCTCCAGAACGAGATCGGGGCCGAACTTGTTCTGGATATCCTTGCTCGCCTGAAATACGGCAGTGCTGCGTGACAGCGCAGAGGCTAGATCGTACGCTGTCGAGCTTCAGGATTGGTGACCCCAATGGGACTTATCCGATCTTCGACGCCACGGGTTCGACGATCGCCCCTGGCCGCTGGAACACCGCGGGCAGCCCGATGATCTACACGAGTGAGCACTATTCGACCGCTCTGCTCGAGAAGTTGGTGCATGGCAGCGGCCGGTTGCCACCTAACCAGCATTCTGTGCAGATCACTCTACCAAGGGGCTTGTCTTACGAGGTTTTTTCGCCCCCGGCTCTACCTGGTTGGGACAGCATGCCGGCAACCGTCAGCAAGATATTTGGCGAACGCTGGTGCCTGGAACAGCGTAGCGCCATTCTCCTGGTACCGAGTGTCGTTGCGCGCCCTGACCGCAACGTCCTCATCAATCCCGTTCACCCGGAGTTTGCGACAATCGATGCCAGCTTGCACGAACCAGTCTATTGGGATCGTCGGCTTTTTGGGACCTGAAAGGGGAGGGGGATCCTTTTCTACAGGCCTGCCGCTTTGGTCAGATTAACCCGAAACCGATCGCGCCGACGCTGATAGCGACGGGTCATCTCGGCGCTGGCATGCCCCAGCTGTTTCTGGACATAGCGCTCGTCGACCTCGGCCGAGGAGGCAAGGCCCGCGCGCAACGAATGGCCCGCGAACCTCTCTGCTCTTTCGCCCTCGGTGAGATCGGCGCGGACACCGGCGGCCAGCGCCGCGCGCTTGA
>JASGEZ010000151.1:0-8610 GCA_047605905.1 Microlunatus sp. | reverse complement strand
TCCTCGTCGGACACTTCGTGAAAGAGATTGCCGAGTGCCGCCGCGCCGTAGCCGAGCCGGCCCAGGTCACCAGGAAACGTCCTCATGCCGGCAAACTCCTCATGACAGGAAGATCTCCACGACGGGTACGGCCACGTTTGGTCGCCGGGCCGGGAGAGTGAGGGTCAAGGTGCCGTCCGGCAACCCTCCCATGCTGGTGTTCTGCGCCTCCTGGTGGGGATCGGTCTCGGCGTAGCGGATCTCCGAGGCGTCGTCGAGCAGCTGGGCGTACGCGACCTTCCCGGCCAGACCTGGGAGATGAACATGCTGATGCGGCCAGGCGAAGAGGTGCAGATACAGCCGGTCGCCGCGTTGGGTGTAGCGGCAGTCCGCAGGAGCGGCGAAGTCGCTGGGACCGGCCCCGACGATCGCCCGCTCGTGCAGCCGCATCCACTCACCGAGGCCGGCCAGCGTCTGCGCCGAGGTCGGGTCGAAGGTGCCACGCCCGGTCGGCCCGATGTTGAACAGCAGATTGCCGCCCTTGCTCACCCCGTCGACGAGCATCCGAACCAACAGTTCGGGTGACTTGAACTCGGTGTTGTCGCGGAAGTAGCCCCAACTGCCGTTGATCGTCTGGCACGCCTCCCACGCCACCAATTCGCCCTCGCCGTCCTGGCCTTGCGTCCCGTCAGGGGGGCGCCGCATCGGCTCGGACGGCTGGTACTGCTCCGGAGTGACCAGATCGCCGGGCAGATCCAGCCGGTCGTTGATCACGATGCCGGGCTGCAACTCGCGGGTCATCGCCATCAGCTCGGCCGAACCCCAGTCGTCGGCACCCTTGTTGTTGAAGATCTGCGGCTGCTGGCGAGCGGGATAGGAGAAGTCGTAGAAGAGATAGTCGATCTTGCCGTATCGGGTGAGCAGTTCGCGGACCTGAGCGTGCAGGTAGGCCCGATAGCGCGCCATGTCCCGACCGGCGTTCAACTCGGCGAGATCCGGTGCATCCCGCAACGGATGGTGTCCGTCGATGACGAAGTCGGGATGGTGCCAGTCGAGCAGTGAGTGGTAGAAGCCGATCTTGATTCCCGCGGCGCGGAACGCCGTCACGAACTCGGCCACCAGATCTCGCCCGAACGGCGTGTTGGTGATCTTGTATTCGGTGTGGGCGGTGTCCCACAAACAGAATCCCTCGTGGTGCTTGGTGGTGAGCACCGCGTACCTCATGCCGGCGTTCTGGCACTGCCGGGCCCAGTCGGCCGCATCGAACAGATCCGGGTCGAAGTGGTCGAAATACCGTCGGTAGTCGTCGGGATGGATCCGCTCGAAGTTCTGCACCCACTCGTGCCGGGCCGCCAGCGCATAGAGCCCGAAGTGGATGAACATGCCCAGCCGGTCGTGCATCAGTCCGGCGACATCGGGCGGCGTGGTGCCGGCTCCGAACGTGGGTGCGTCGATGACCACCCGCCGATTACATCAGATGTCTTCGTACCGGTACTGGGAGAGGGCGTCGGGGGTCATCTCGGTGCTCGCCCCGGGTACGCGCGGTGTGACGTAGTGTCCGTCGGCGATCCGGACCGGGTCGACGAAGTGCTCGTGCAGGTGGTCGACGAACTCCAGATAGCGATCCTCGGTGGTGCCGCTGATGGCGACGTAGTCGATCATCGACAGGTGCTGGACCGCCTCGCACAACCCGACACCGCCGGCGTGCGGACAGACCCGGACACCGAACTTGGCGGCCAGCAGCAGGTTGGCGAGGTTCTCGTTGACGCCGGCGACGCGGGCGGCGTCGATCTGCATCACGTCGATGGCCCCCAACTGGAGCAACTGCTTGAACATCACCCGGTTGGCAGTGTGCTCGCCGGTGGCCACCGGGGTCGAGCCCAGTGCCTTGCGGATCGTGGCGTGGCCGACCAGATCGTCGGGACTGGTGGGCTCCTCGATCCAGGCGACGTCGTACGGCTGCAGCTCCCGCACCCAGTCGATCGCCTCGGGCACATCCCACCGCTGGTTGGCGTCGATCGCGATCTTGATCTCGGGCCCGACCTCGGCCCGAGCCAGCGCCAGACGTCGGATGTCGTCGGCGCGGTTGTCGCCGACCTTCAGTTTGATCTGGGTGAAGCCCTCGGCCACCGCCTCGCGGGCCAGCCGCAGCATCTTCTCGTCGGAGTAGCCCAGCCAGCCCGGGGTGGTGGTGTACGCCGGGTAGCCGCGCTCCAGCAGCCGGGCGGTCCGCTCGGCCCGGCCAGGCTCGGCCCGCTCCAGGATCTCCAGTGCCTCCGCGGGAGTGAGTGCGTCGGTCAGATAGCGGAAGTCGATCAGTTCGACGATCTCGGCCGGAGGCATCGACGAGATCAGCTGCCACAGCGGCAGACCGGCGCGCTTGGCCTTGAGGTCCCACAGTGCATTCACCACGGCGCCGATCGCCATGTGCATGATGCCCTTCTCCGGGCCGAGCCAGCGCAACTGGGAGTCGTAGACGAACCGCCGATAGGTGGCGCCCATGTCGTCCAGCAGCTCCTCCACCGGCTCGCCGACGAGCTGATCCGCGACGGTCTGGACCGCAGCTGCGCAGAGGTCGTTGCCGCGACCGATGGTGAAGACGAAGCCCGCCCCGCTGAGCCCGTCACCGGCGTCGGTGGACAGCGTCAGATAGGCCGCGGAATAGTCCGGATCGGGATTCATCGCGTCGGAGCCGTCGAGTTGCTGGGAGGTGGGGAACCGGACGTCGATCGTGTCGACAACGGTGATTCTGGCCACGGGTAGCCTCTCGTCTTCGAAACGGACGGGGTATTCATCCGACCAATCAGGTGTCTGTGGACTCGTCTGAGCGATCTCCTCAGGTGACCTCGGAGGTTGGTCGGATGTATCGTAACCAGGTCTCGACATCGGCTGTCCTTGCGGCGGCCCAGCACTGAAGGAGATCGATGAAGTTCGCCCGGCTGAGGACCAGCGACGGCATCACACCGGTGATCGTGTCAGGAGACGAGGCGTACGACCTCACCGAGTTCCTCGGCGATCTCGCCCCGAACACGATGGACCTGCTCGATCCCGCTGCGGCGGCCGCCGCCGAGGGCAAGCTGAACCGGGTCAGTCTCACCGATGCCGAGTTCGCCGCGCCGATCTCCCACACCGGCGCCGTGATCGCCATCGGGATGAACTATGCCGCTCATGCGGCCGAGTCCGGCGCGGCGCCGCCGAAGCTCCCGGTGATGTTCATGAAGACGCCCAACACGCTTGCCGCACCGAACGATCCGTTCGTCATCCCGGCCCGCTCGGTCAAGATGGACTGGGAGGTCGAGCTCGCGATGGTGATCAAGAAACGGGCCTACGAACTCGACGAGGACGACGATCCGCTGTCCTACGTCGCCGGCTTCGCCGTCGCCGACGACCTGTCCGAGCGCACCTTCCAGATCGAGGAGTCCGGCGGCCAGTGGAGCAAGGGCAAGTGCGTGCCCGGCTCGACCCCGCTCGGCCCCTGGCTGGTCAGCCCCGATGACGTGGATCTCTCGGCGCTGCGGCTGCGCAGCTTCGTCAACGACGTGCCGCGGCAGGACTCCTCGACCGCGGACATGATCTTCGACTGCCCGACCATCATCCGGCACCTCAGTCAGTATCTGGCGCTGGAGCCCGGCGATGTCGTGCTGACCGGCACCCCGGAGGGCGTCGCGTTGTCCGGCCGGTTCCCCTACCTCAAGCCCGGTGACGTGGTCCGTCTCGAGATCGACGGACTGGGTGCCCAGACGCAGACCATGGTTGCTCCGGGGGTAGCCGGGGAGAGCGGAGCCGGCGCGTGACGGGAGAGTTCGACGGCCTGGTCGCGATCGTGACCGGTGGAGCCTCGGGCATCGGTGCGGCCATCGCCTCCGAGTTGGCCCGGGGCGGTGCCTCGGTCGCCGTTCTCGACTTGCAGGCGGATCAGGTGAGTGAGCCGCTCTTGGGCTTCCGCTGCGACGTGTCGGACGACGATTCGGTCCGGGCGGCCGTTCAGGGCGTGATCGACCGGTTCGGCCGGCTCGACATCGTGGTGAACAACGCCGGCGTCGGAGCACAGGGCACGATCGCCGACAACACCGATGCCGAGTGGCATCAGGTGTATGACATCAATGTGGTGGGCATGGTCCGGGTGAGTCGGGCCGCGCTGCCGTACCTGCGGGTCTCGCCCGCCGCCGCGATCGTCAACACCTGCTCGGTCGCCGCCACCGCAGGGCTGCCGCAGCGGGCCCTCTACAGCGCGACCAAGGGCGCGGTGCTGTCGCTCACCCAGGCGATGGCCGCCGATCACTTGCGCGAGGGCATCCGGGTCAACTGTGTCAGCCCGGGCACCGCGGACACACCCTGGATCGGTCGGCTGCTGGAGAAGGCGCCGGACCCGGCTGCGGAGCGGGCCGCATTGGAGGCCCGGCAGCCGCACGGTCGGATGGTGGCGGCCGACGAGGTGGCCGGTGCCGTCGCCTACCTGGCGAGTCCGCGGGCCGGTTCGACGACCGGGGTCACGCTCGCCGTCGACGGCGGCATGCAGGCGCTTCGGCTGCGCCCGCCGGGACAGTGAGCGGCACCGGGCGCTCCCGGATCTAGACTCCCCTGACGTGGTCGCTGCGGCAGATGGCACAGGGGTTCGGGTACGTGAGTTGTCTGGCATCGCCGAGATGGTCGCGGCCTCGACGCTGTGGGACACGATCTGGGCCCGGCGCGAGGACGGGCACGAGGTCGATCCGGCCTTGATGGTGGCGTTGTCGCATGCCGGCGGCTATCTGGCGGCGGCGTTCGACGATGACGCGATGATCGGCGCCGTACTGGGCTTCTGGGGGCGGCCTGCGGCTGGGACCCTGCACTCCCACGTCACCGGAGTGCTGCCGTCGTACGCGGGCCAGGGGGTCGGTGCGGCGATCAAGAATCACCAGCGCTCCTGGGTGCTGGATCGTGGTGGCGTGGCCATCACCTGGACCTTCGACCCGCTGGTCTCGCGGAATGCGCACTTCAACCTGAACCGGCTGGGTGCCCGACCGGACCACTATCTCCACGACTTGTACGGCGAACTCAGTGACGACATCAATCGCGGGGATCCGACCGATCGGCTACTGGTGCGGTGGTCGCTGACTACACCACCGCCGCCACCGTCGAGGCGTCCGGCTGCCGCGCTGTTGGCGAATCACGACGGGGAGCCCGTTGTCGGGCTCAGTCTCGACGGGATCGACTCGGACGCGGCGTTGACTGTCGCGGTGCCCGACGACATCGAAGCTCTTCGCCGTAGCGACCCGGCCGCGGCCTCCTTGTGGCGGGTGGCCGTCCGGCAAGCGATGGCGCCGCTGCTCGAACGAGACTGGTTGGTCACCGGCTTCGATCGGGGCGTGGGCTATCGGCTGGAGCCACCGCATGCCACCCTGACGAGTAGTACGCCTGACGAGTAGTACGCCGGACGTGGAGAACTTCTGACGTGAAGAGTTCCTGACGAGAGAGTCCTGATGATCATCACCGAGGTCCGGCTACATCGCCTGTCGATGCCGTTGGTTGCACCGTTCACGACCTCGTTCGGCACCGAATACACCCGGGAGGCGCTGCTCGTCGAGCTGACCGCTGAGACCCCGAGAGGTCCGGTTACCGGCTGGGGTGAGTGCGTGGCGATGGAGGAACCGCTCTACTCCGCCGAGTACGTCGACGGGTGCACCGAGGTGATCCGCCGCTGGCTGATCCCCGCGCTGACTGGGGTCGATGAGCTGGTGGCCGAGTCGGTCGCCCACCACCTCCGTCATGTCGTCGGACATCCGATGGCGAAGGCGGCCGTGGAGATGGCAGTGCTGGACGCCCAGCTACGGGCGGCAGGGCAGTCCTTCCGGAGCTATCTGGGTGCGACCAGGTCATCGGTTCCCTCTGGTGTCTCGGTCGGCATCCAGGAGTCGATCGAGCAGACGCTGCGCGTGGTCGCCGGCTATCTGGACGAGGGATATGCCCGGATCAAGCTCAAGATCGCACCGGGCTGGGACGTCGAACCCGTCCGCGCGGTACGCCGGATGATCGGCGACGACATGCTGCTGCAGGTCGACGCGAACGCCGCCTACACCTTGGTCGACACCCCCACCTTGCGCCGGCTGGACGAGTTCGACCTGCTGCTGATCGAACAGCCCCTGTCCGAGAACGACCTGCGGCAGCATGCTCAGCTGGCCACGCGGCTGCGTACCCCGATCTGCTTGGACGAGTCGGTCGTGTCGGCCGAGTCGGCCGCGGACGCGATCGCGCTCGGTGCCGCCCAGGTGATCAACATCAAGCCCGGGCGGGTGGGTGGCTACCTGGAAGCTGTACGCATCCACGACCTGGCCAAGGCGCACGGGATCGCCGTCTGGTGCGGCGGAATGCTGGAGACCGGTCTCGGACGTTCCGCCAACGCGGCCCTGGCTGCGCTGCCGGGCTTCGTGTTGCCCGGCGACATCTCCGCTTCCACCCGGTTCTACGAGGTCGACATCACCGAACCGGTGGAGATGCACGACGGGGAGGTTGCAGTGGACATCACCCCCGGCATCGGGCGGGCGCCGATCCTCGAACTCGTGGCGCGTTTCCGTACCCGGCTGATCAGCTGCTGACCCGACGCCCGCGATAATCCTTATGAAGGCAGGACGAAATATGAGATTTTCACCCTTGGGGGGTTGACGTCCGGGCGCTCGCGCGCCGAGGCTTGCCGGGCACACTCTGTGACCCCCCAGGGGCCACCTCGGGCGAGAGAAATGGTTGCTGACTCGGGTTTCGTTGCAAGTTGTCTGTAGCACGCGTTGAGCCCTGCGGCCTAACGCGATTTAGGCGTGTCCACTTCATGACATGTCCAGTTTTGGCCACGCCTCGACTGGTGACGAAATCTGACCCCAGACCTAGCATTTGGTGGTACACGTCAGGGGTTCATTCCCGCCGTGGGGCGGCTGGGAGTGACCAAGAAGGGATCATTCATGCATCGACAGGTTGGTACTCGTTGGGCCCGGCTGTTGGGGGCGGCCGTGCTCGGTGGTGTGCTATCGGCAGGAGTGCTGGCTACGCTGCCGGCTCAGGCGACGCCCACCATCGACCTCGGCAATCTGAGTTCCACCGGGACTTGGGGTAGCTCAAACTCAAGCGGTAATGTTGGAAACGGGCTGGCGAATGGCCTTGCCAATGGTTTGAACGATTCGCAGGCCAATGGCCTGGCGAACGGCCTCGCTAATGGTTTGGCCAACGGTCTGGCTAACGGACTCTGAGGACTCTTTCGGTGGATTGACGGGGTCGGTCTCAATGAATATGGCGTGGCGAACGCGTCTCGGTAGGGGAAGTAGTCTTTCGTTGCTTCTCCTACCGAGATGCTTATACCTGGCCGCAGTCTTCCTTGCCGTTCGGCTTTTCGCGAGTGGCGCGAATGGGCCCCAGTTGAGTTGTCGTGCCCGAGTCACTTAAGAGTTTCTCGTGAACGGAGTCGGTCAGAGCGAACCAGGGCTGCGCCGAGTTGCAGTCGCGTCGTCACACCCAACTCATCCATCAGTTCCGAGATCCATCGGCGTACAGACCGGACATTGATTCCTAGTTGGCTGGCTATGGCGTTGTCGGTCGAGCCGGTCATCAGCATCGAGACCAGCATCTGGCGGCGGGGGTCGCTCGCGCTGTAACCAGCTGCAGCGGCTATCGGCACCGATTGGTCGTACACGGACTCGAACAACCAGACGAGTGCCTCGACCAGTTGCGGATGCCGGACAACTGAGGCGCGGAGTTCTTGTCCTGGTTCGTACGACCGCATGGACGGTATGAGAGCCACCTCGGAATCTGCGAGGATCAGTTTCATCGGTACCGGTGCCGTGCGCGATTTCTCGCCGCGTTCGGCAAAGAGAGCCAATTCAGCCAGGCGATCGGCATTGAATCCCGGGTGATAAACGCAGCGCAGTGACAATCCGCGGGCAAGGGCTCGCCATTCGGGCGAGGTCTCACTGAGATTCTCCGGGTTCGCATTGGGTCGATCCTGGACATATGGCGGCTTGTCAAAGGCGCAGATCTCTCTGACGGCGCCGTCGCAGATCTGGTCTCGGGCCGCAACGATCGCCTCGGTTCCGATCAGCACGGAGATGTTGTCGTCGGGTTGACTGCGCAACGTTGCCATGATTCGGTTCTGGAGAGCTTCCGCGGCGACTGCGGCCGCGTCAAGCTCCGCTTGGCGTTGTGCCTTGAGGATTCGCACGGCATCGAGGAGCGCCATGGAGTGCCATTCTTCGGCGCCGACCTGTCGGACCAAGCCGAGCGCCTGCAATTCGGCGAGCGTCTCGGCGATCTGCTCAGCATCTGAGTCGTGCAGTTCGCTGAGCTGCGCCACCGTCGCCTTCTCGAGCGGGGCGAGCAAGAGGTAGACTGCCTCGGCCTCGCTCGACACACCCAGCGACTGCAGCATGCGCTCCTCCTGCGCTCCTGACATCGGCAGTGGCTCCCGTGCGGTAGCGCATCTCATCCCGATACGCTGACGTGGCAGAGCCACCAACTCGCTCGTGATCGTCTCACACCCACCAAGGAGCCCCGCGATATGACCGAACTCGCTCAAATTGGCGTCACCGGGCTGGCCGTGATGGGCCGCAACCTCGCCCGGAACTTTGCTCGGCACGGGCACCGGGTCGCCGTCCACAATCGCAGCTATGC
>JASGEZ010000150.1:0-32177 GCA_047605905.1 Microlunatus sp. | reverse complement strand
GCGAGGAGACCGACGAGGAGCAGAAGCTCCGCAACGAGTCCCGCAAGATCCTGCACCTGCCGGACCTGCTGGTGGCGGGCACCTGCGTACGCGTGCCGGTCTTCACCGGTCACTCGCTGGCCATCCACGCGGAGTTCGCGAACCCGATCAGCCCCGCGGACGCGACCGAAGCCCTTGCCGCGGCACCCGGCGTCGCTTTGATGGACGTACCCACGCCGCTCGACGCGGCCGGACAGGATCCGAGCTATGTCGGTCGGATCCGGGTCGATCAGTCGGTGCCGGACGGCCGCGGACTGGTGCTGTTCGTCAGCAACGACAACCTGCGCAAGGGTGCGGCGCTGAATGCGGTGCAGATCGCCGAACTCGTGGCGTCGTCTTTGAGCCCCCTCGCATGAGTGGAACCGCGGCCCCCAGCTTGGCCATTCTCGGCGCCGGGGTGATGGGCGAGACAGTGCTGTCCGGGCTGATTCGCGCCGGTTGGGATGCCGACCGGATCGTGGCGACCGATCGGCGGCCGGAGCGACAGCGTGATCTGACCGAGCGCTACGGCATCTCCATGCTGGAGAACACCGACGCTGCAGCCCAGGCCGACACCGTGATCGTCGTGGTGAAGCCGCAGGACATGGCCGAGCTGCTGGATGAGATAGCTCCCGTGCTGCGACCGGGCACGCTGGTGGTGTCACTGGCGGCAGGGGTTGACACCGCCTTCATGGAGGCCCGGCTCGGCAACGGGATACCCGTCATCCGGGTGATGCCGAACACGCCCGCCCTGGTCGACGAGGGCATGTTCGCGATCTCCGGTGGCACCCACAGCGGTCAGGAACACCTCGACCATGTGACCGAGATCCTGGCGTCGATCGGCCGGGTGGTGACCGTGCCGGAGCGCTATCAAGATGCCGTGACGGCGGTCTCCGGGACCGGTCCGGCGTACCTCTTCTTCGTCGTCGAGGCGATGATCGAGGCCGGCGTCCACATGGGTCTGCCGCGGGATGTCGCCACCGAGCTCGTGGTGCAGACCATGCTCGGGTCGGCGAAGATGATCCGCGAGACCGGTGAGCATCCGACGGTGCTGAGGGAACGCGTCACCTCTCCGGGTGGTACGACCGCGGCGGCCGTCAAGGTGCTGGAAGACCACAAGGTGCGGGCCGCGTTCCTCAATGCCATCGAGGCAGCGCGGGATCGCAGCCGAGATCTCGCGGCCGCGGCTCGGGCATCCGCGGCGGTTGAAGCGACTGCCTCCGATGCCAAGGTTGAGGACAAGCAGGCGACGGCTGGGTCGTCTCGAGGCGAGGGCGCCGTCGCATGACCGCCCGGTTGGTCCATTCCGAAGACCTGTCCAAGTACGACTTCGGGAAAGACCATCCGATGGCTCCGGGCCGGGTCCGGCACACCATCGAACTCGCTCGGCAGCTCGGTGTGCTCGACCGGCTTCAGGTGGTGTCGCCGCCGGCGATCGACGAGGTTCTCTTGGCCAGCGTCCACGATGCCGACTACATCGCGGCGGTGCAGGCGAACGTGGAGAACTTCGCGTACGGGTTGGGAACGTCTGACAATCCGCTGTTCCCCCGGATGCACGAGATCACCGCATCTGTGGTGATGGCGACCGTCGAGGCGGCCCGCTCGGTGTGGCAGGGCGAGGTGAAGCGGGCCTGCAACATCAGCGGTGGTCTGCACCATGCGATGCCTCGGGCGACCAGTGGATTCTGTGTCTACAACGACGTCGCAGTGGCGATCAGCTGGCTGCTGGCGAACGGTGCGGAGCGGGTCGCGTACGTCGATGTCGACGTGCACCACGGCGACGGCGTGCAGGAGATCTTCTACCACGATCCACGCGTACTGACCGTCAGCCTGCACGAGACGCCGGCGGTGCTGTTTCCCGGGACCGGATTCCCACACGAGATCGGCGGGCCGAACGCGCGTGGTTCGGCCGTGAACGTCGCACTCCCGACTGCGACCGGTGATGCCGGCTGGCTGCGGGCGTTCCATGCGATCGTGCCGCCGGCACTGCGGGCCTTCGAGCCGCAGGTCTTGATCACTCAGCACGGCTGTGACTCCCATCGGCACGATCCGCAGGCAGATCTGGACCTCACCGTGGACGGGCAGCGGGCCTCCTATCAGGCCTTGGCGAGTCTGGCCGATGAAATCTGCGATGGCCGCTGGGTGTCGACCGG
Organism: Microlunatus sp.; assembly: GCA_047605905.1. Lineage (GTDB taxonomy): Bacteria > Actinomycetota > Actinomycetes > Propionibacteriales > Propionibacteriaceae > Microlunatus. The sequence continues at coordinate 30,006 of JASGEZ010000150.1, read as the reverse complement.
CGGCGGCGGGTATGCAGTCGCAGACGTGGTGCCTCGTGCCTGGACCCATCTGCTGAGCATCGTCAGTGGCGAGCCGCTGGATCCGCGGGTCGAGACGCCGCCGGCCTGGCGGGAAGCGCTCGGACGCTACGCGCCGCTGGCGATGACCGACGGCGGCGATGTGGCATATCAGGATTTCGAGTCCGGCTACAGCCCGGCCAGCCGGATCGATCAGGCCATCCTTGCGACGCGGAACGCCGTCTTCCCCGACCTGGGACTGGATCCGAGCTGCTGAGCGGAGCCGATCTGTGGTGCGAGCGGCGTAGTGTGCGACGGCAATTCGCGCACGTCAATTAGGCGCGCCGGTCCAATTGGCGATGAATTTGCTGTGAGATCTACCCATAAGCCACATCTGCCACTACTCTCACACCATCACGCGCCTGACCCGTGTCGGCGCCGACCAGACGGATGGGGGCCGGCATGGCTGACAACGGTAGTTCCGACCGCGGCAAGTCGCAGGAGGTGACCTCCCTGGAGGGACGGCTGACGTCTGTGCGCTTCTACACCGTGGCAGAGGTCGCATCGGTGATGCGGGTGTCGAAGATGTCGGTCTATCGGCTCATCCACTCGGGCGAGCTGGAGGCGGTCCGGTTCGGCCGGAGCTTCCGGGTCCCCGAGTCGGCGGTGAAGGCGTACCTGAACGATGCCTATTTCGAGACCGGCTAGACGGCCGGATCAGGCGTCACCGGGCGTTTGCCGAACACCAGGTCGAAGCGGAACGTACCCGGCCAAAGGGCGTGCTGAGGCAGTACGTCGATGCCGCAGGCACGAGATCCGACTCCGTGCACGGCCGCGTCCACGAACAGGTAGCTGTGGCTCGGCTTGGGCAACTCGTACGGATGGGCCGCCCGGTCCAGCTCCTGAGGAGTGTGGCGGGTCAGCGTGAACCCAGGACGATTGCCGCTCTGGCCGAGAACCGACCGTAGCTGGAGGACGGTCCCCGCCTCGCCGGCCAGTTCCAACTCGCGGAACGCGGCACGATGCCCGGTCTCCTGCGGACGGGAGTAGACGACATTGAGCTCGTCGATCCCGGCCGAGAACCGCCCGACGCGGGCTGCGTGGTCGGTGTCCGGATAGGACTCCAGCGGACCGGTGCCGAACCACGCCGCGCGATCGACGCGGGTCGGAAGGGCGAACCGTACGCCGATGCGCGGCCAGGTGCAGTCCCAATCCGGTGACGGGTTGATCTCGACCCGCAGACCGAGGTCACCGCTGTCGTCGGCAGCCGAGCGGGCGAACTCGGCGTCGATGGACCACGTGTAGGTCGTGTCGACGAACAAGGCGCTGGCCGCAGCGGCGCTGCGTACCTTGACCACGAGTGTGCCGGGCGAGGTGCTGTCTGAGGTGCTGATCGAGAGCACCCGATGGGTCAGCCGGTCCAGTCCTCGGGCTCGCCAGCGCTGCTCCGACGAGGGACCGGGCATACCCTCCCCGCCGGTCTCGGTCGGATCGCCCAGCTCGTAGGAGCCGCGAGTCGAGGAGCGGTCATTGTCCGTCGGCCCACGCCACAACTCGAGCTGCGGGCCGTCGATCTCGAGTCCGTACCAGTGCATCAGCCGGCCCGTCGAGGTGTCGAAGACCGCCGGCCCGACGGCCAGTTCGCCAGACCGTGCCGGCGATTCTGTCGAGCTATCCACACCAGATGTGGCTAGCTCGACAGAATTCGCGGTGGTGGGGGCGGCGGTGGTGATGACAGCGGTGCTGGGGACGGCGGTCGCGGCGGGGCTGCGGTCGAACTGGGCACGCGCCACCACATGACCAGCCGGTGCCCAGGCGGTGTCGACCGCCAGCTCGGCGATCAGAGTCAGCCAGGTCTCGCCATCTCCGGCGGATGCCAGCAGCTCGACCGGCAGTTCGACCTCGACGGATTCGCCCGGCGGCACCGCCGGCACCACGACCACGCTGTCCTCGACCATCCAGCCGTTCAGTTCGCGTCGCGCGACGAACCGCAGCCCGCTGGTGTCGACACTGTGCCGGCGGCTCCGGACGGTGAGAGTCGAGCCGGACAGCGACATGACGATCGGCCGGCAGACCGCCGCGAACTCGGCCAGGCCCGGGGTTGGCTGATCGTTCGGGAGCACCAGCCCGTCCATCACGAAGTTGCCGTCGTGGATTACTTCGCCGAAATCGCCGCCGTAGCCGTAGTAGGGCGTCCCGTCGGCCGCCCGCGTCAGCAGACCGTGATCGCGCCACTCCCAGACGAACCCGCCGTGCAGCCGGGGATAGCGCTCGGTGAGCGCCTCGTATTCGGCGATCGCACCGGGCCCGTTGCCCATCGCGTGCACGTACTCGCACATCAGGAACGGCTTGCTGCGGACCCGCCGGGCCTCCGCCGGCCCGCAAGACAGCAAGGGCCCGTCCTCGCCGCCGATGGACTCCAATTCGACCAGGCTGGGATACATCCGCGAGTAGATGTCGGTGTAGGCGCAGGTGTAGTCGCCCTCGTAGTGCACCGGCCGCTCCGGGTCCCGGGCGCGCACCCATTGAGCCATCGCGGCCAGGTTGATCCCGGTGCCGGACTCGTTGCCGAGCGACCAGATCACGATGCTGGGATGGTTCTTGTCACGCTCGACAGTGCGCTCGATCCGATCCAGGTACGCGTCGCGCCAGGCCGGATCGTTGCTCGGGTTCTTCGCCCACCCGGAATGCTCGAAACCGTGCGTCTCCAGGTCGCACTCGTCGATCAGCCAGAAGCCGAGCTCGTCGGCCAGCTCGAGCACCTCGGGATGCGGCGGATAGTGGCTGGTGCGGATCGCGTTCACGTTGTGCCGCTTCATCATGATCAGGTCGGCGCGCGCATGCTCACGGTCGAAGACCCGGCCCCGCTCGGGGTGGGTCTCGTGCCGGTTCACTCCGCGGAACGTCACCTGACGACCGTTGACCAGGAAACGGTCGCCCTCGATACGCACGGTCCGGAAGCCGGTCCGCAGCCTCACCGTCTCGCCGGCTGAGGAGATCTCGACCTCGTAGAGCTTGGGGGACTCCGCGCTCCACGGCTCGACCGCACCGACGGAAACCGAGGACCCGAGGTCCCCGGTAGAGTCGTAGCTGTGCTCGACAGACAGCTCCGGGATCCTCACCGTGACTGGGAAAGCCTCCTCGGAGGCGGTCAGTTGCAGGCGATAGGAACCGACCTGGTCGGCGTACCCGGTCTGCAACCAGACGTCGTCCAGACATCCGGCCGGACGGCCCAGAAGCGTGACCGAGCGGAAGATGCCGGGCAGCCACCACTGGTCCTGGTCCTCCAGATAGCTCATCGAGGACCACTGGTGGACCCGGACGACCAGCACGTTCTCGCCGTCGACCAGGAGATCGCTGATGTCGAACTCCTGCACCAGCCGGCTGCCCTTGCCGACCCCGACCTCGGTGCCGTTCAGCCAGACCCGGTAGACCGACTCGACCCCGTCGAAGCGCAGCAGCACCGCGCCGGCCGCTGGATCGGTGGCCCACTCGGGCCGGGTGAAGCGGCGGCGATACTCGCCGGTCGGGTTCTCGTCGGGTACGTGGGGCGGATCGACCGGGAACGGATAGACGATATTGGTGTAGATCGGCTTCCCGTACGGCCAGTCGGCCCCGTCGCTGGTGAGCACCCAATGGGACGGCACGGGAATGGTGTCCCAGTCGCCGTCGTCCAGCGACGGATCGGCAACCGAGGCATCCAGACCGCGATGGGTCGGCAGCAGTCGGAACCGCCAGTCCCCGTCCAGGTTCAGCGTCGGGGCGTCGCTGCGCACCCACGCCCGGGCGGGAGCGCGTCGGCCGGAGCCGGGGGAGTAGTCCTCGACGTAGCTGCTCACCGGCCAACGCTATCCCGGCTGTGCCTCAGGCGGCGATGCGCGTCTCCAGCCGATCGGCCAGGGTGCGGCCGGCCTCGACGGCGGCCTGCTCGGCCTGCTGCTTGGTGGCCGCAGCCAGGTCGGCGAGCCCGTCCAGCGCAGGATTCATCCCGAACAAGGTCAGTTCACGCTCGATGACGGTGAGATCGGCGCCCCAGACGTCGGCGAGGATGCGGCGGAGGTAGTCGATGCTGTGATCCCAGCCCTCCTTCGGGGTGCCCGGACCGTACGCGCCGCCGCGGGTGGTGACCAGCACGACCGGCGTACCCTCCATCAGCCGGGCGCCAGGAGTCGAGCCGGCGATCACGAGATCGATCCAGGTCTTGACGTGCTGGGACACGCCCCAGTTGTAGAGCGGCAGCGCCAGCACGGCGGCGTCGGCCTCGGTCACCTCTTTGGCCAGTTCCTGGGCCAGGGCGACCGCGTCGCGTTGCGCCTGGTTGCGCTCGGCCGGGTCGATGAAGTTGGCGAGGGTGGCGGTCTGCCAGGCGTCCGACGGCAGCGGCTGGTTGCCCAGGTGCCGGGTGATCACGGGCTCGTCGGGACGTGCGGTCGTGATCTCGTGCTGAACCACGTCGGCCAATGCGCTGCTGAACGAGCGGTCGCCCTGGATACTGGCGTCGATCCGGAGTATGGACATGTTCTGATCTCCTGGTTGGCTCTGGTGACTTCGCGGGTGATGGCCACCGCGAAGAGATTTGAATGTTCAAGAATTATTCTAACGGATACGGTTTGAACATTCAAATCGGTACGCTGGTCCGGTGGCGGAGCAGACGGGCGGGGGTAGGAACCCGCGAGCAGGGCAGTTGGCTGACCCGCCATGGCTCACGTCGGAGCAGCAGTGCCACTGGCGCTCGATCATGGCGATGCTGATGACGCTGCCCAGCGCGCTGGACACCCAACTCAAACAGGACGCGGGGATCAACACCTTCGAGTACCACGTGCTGGTCCGGCTGGCGGATTGTCCGGACGGCTCGATGGCGATGGGTGAGCTCGCCCAGGTCACCCAAGGTTCGCCGTCCCGGCTGTCGCATGCGGTGGCCCGGTTGGAGCGGGTCGGCTGGATCGAGCGGCAGGGCGGCGCGTCCCGCTGCGTCAATGCGCGCCTGACCCAGGCCGGCCGGCAGAAACTCGTCGAGACCGCACCCGGTCATGTACGCGAGGTCCGCCGGCTGATCGTCGATCGACTCACGGCCGAGCAACTGGCCGCCTTCGGTGCCGCGGCCAGGATCGTCGCCGAGCAAGCCGAGCCGTCCTTGGCGGGTCGGCTCGGGGAATGAGACGCCGCTGAGTGGCGCGCGAGCCTTTCCCGGGGCGGTAACATGCGGGGGTTGCTCGGCCAGCTGCGCAACGCGCAAGTCCGATCATGCAAGTCAGATCACATACACGTCAGAACAGTTGAGTCAATGACGCCCTGCGATCGCCATCCGGCGACGCGGCCGGGCGCAGCGAGAGGTACACCGTGGGTTCGGTCATCAAGAAGCGTCGCAAGCGGATGGCGAAGAAGAAGCACCGCAAGCTGCTGAAGCGCACGCGCATCCAGCGCCGCCGCGCCGGCAAGTAAGCGGCGCAAACGCGAGCCAAGGGGATCGGCTCGATGGCGCGGGTCATCCTGGTGACCGGGGTCGCGCGCGACCTCGGTGCCAGATTCGCTCGCGCCCTCGCCGAGGACGAGTCGCTCGACGTCATCGGCGTCGATGTCACCCCACCCAGGCATGATCTGGGACAGGTCTCCTTCGTCCGGGCCGACATCCGCAATCCCGTGATCGGGAAGGTGATCAAGGCCCGCGCCGTCGAAACCGTCGTCCACATGTCGATCGTGGCCAGTCCGGGCCGAGCCGGGCGCTCCTCGATGAAGGAGATCAACGTCATCGGCACGATGCAGTTGCTGGCGGCGTGCCAGAAGTCGGACTCGTTCCGCAAACTGGTCGTGCAGAGTTCGGTCTCGGTGTACGGCGCGTCACCCCGGGACCCGGCGAAGTTCACCGAGGACATGTCGCCGCGGGCGCAACCGCGTACCGGTTTCGCCAAGGACGCACTGGAGATCGAGTCGTACGTTCGTGGCCTCGGTCGCCGGCGGCCCGATGTCGCAGTGACGACGCTGCGACTGGCCAATCTGATGGGTGCCGGGGTCGACAGCCAACTGTCGCGGTTCTTGTCGTTGCCGGTGGTGCCGCGGGTGATGGGCTTCGACGCCCGGTTGCAGTTCCTGCATCCCAGCGACGCGATCGCCGCGCTGTTGGCGGTCACCCGGGCCGACCATCGCGGCACCTACAACGTCGCCGCGCCCGACGTCGTCTCCCTCACTCAGGCGCTGCGGTTGATGGGTCGGCCGGCGGTCGGCCTGCCACAGCAGTGCGGCCCGATGATTGCCGGCCTGCTCCGGCGGGCTCGTTTGGGGGATTGGTCCTCGGACCAGCTCGCCGCGCTCACCTATGGCCGGGCGATGGACACCACCCGGTTCGTGACGGCGACCGGGGTCGAACCCCGGTTCACCAGCCGTGAGGCATTGGCCGAGTTCGTCTCCGTCTCGGCGCCGGGGATGCTCAGTGCACAGCGGGTCGACCAGGCGCTGACCAGCGTGAGCACCTTGCTCGAGGGAGTACGCCATGGCTGACGCGGAGATCATCCAGCTGGGCAGCTCCGGGAAGGCGGGCCGCGGTTCGGGTACGACTCCGTCGGCCGCCGCTCGCGGATTGGCTCCGGGCAAACGCTCCTCCGCCGGTCGTACTGCTGGTGGACGCTCTGCTGGTGGCAGCCGATCGGGTACGCCAGGACCGGCCGTGGTTGCCGAACCGATCGAGGATCTGGTCGAGGAACCGGTCGAGAGCGTCGAAGACCCGATCGAGGTGCCCGAGAACCTGGGTGACGAGTCGTTCGAGGACCTCGTCGAGGAGTTGGCCGACGAGCAGGCGGAGGAACTGCCGCACGAGGCCGCGACGGAGCCACCGGACAGCGGCGGAGCGCTGAGCGAACTCGTCATGCTGCTGCGTACCGCGCTGGCGCAGTTGCAGAATCTCCCGGTCGAGCAGCTCAAGGACCTCAGCCGCGACCCGCTCAAGACGGTGCTGCAACTCGCCGCGACGCTGGGCGTCGACTGGCAGGAGTCGGTCGACGACATCGTCGAGTACGCCCGGTCCCGGCTGAGCGGTCAGTACGCGATCGACGAATTCGGCTTCGACCCGGAGTTCACCACCAAGGTCTTCCTACCGATCATGCGGCCACTCGCCCAGCACTGGTTCCGGGTCGAGGTCCGTGGCATCGAGAATGTGCCCGCCGCCGGCTCCGCCCTGTTGGTTTCCAACCATGCCGGCACGTTGCCGATCGACGGACTGGTGCTGCATTCGGTGATCTACGACGAGATCGGCCGGCATGTCCGGATGCTCGGTGCCGACCTGGTCTTCAAGACGCCGTACTCCCATGATTTCGCCCGCCGGACCGGCACGACGCTGGCCTGCCAGGAGGACGCCGAGCGGCTGCTTGCCTCCGACCAGCTGGTCGCGGTGTTCCCGGAGGGCTTCAAGGGACTCGGCAAACCGTACGCCGACCGCTACAAGCTACAGCGGTTCGGCCGTGGCGGCTTCGTCTCGGCGGCCGTCCGGGCTCAGGTGCCGTTGGTGCCGATCTCGATCGTCGGCTCGGAGGAGATCTATCCGCTGATCGCCAGCGCGCCGACGCTGGCTCGGGCCCTGGGTGCGCCGTACTTCCCGATCACGCCACTGTTTCCCTGGTTCGGCTTGCTCGGGCTGGTGCCGCTGCCGAGCAAATGGATCATCCAGTTCGGTGAGGCGATCACCACCGACGAGCTGCCGCCTGGCGCCGCCGACGATCCGATGGTTGTGTTCAACGTGACCGACCAGGTACGCGAAACCATCCAGCAGAGCCTCTACAGCATGCTGATGCAGCGCCGCAGCGCCTTCTTCTGATCTGATCTGATCTGATCCATCGGACTTTTGTCGAGCTATCCACATCTGGTGTGGATAGCTCGACAAAACTCCCGGTTCGAGGGCAGGGAGTCAGATCTGGCGGCGGCGGCGGATGGCCAGCCCGAGGAGGAGGGCCCCGGTGCTGACGCCGAGGGTGCCGACCCCGACGGCGCCGGCCTTCATTGCTTTCCGTCCAGTTCGGTAGTCGCGGATCTGCCAGTCCTGCTGCTCGGCGTGGTCCAGCAGTTCGGTGTCGGGGTTGACCGCGCACGGGTGGCCGACCACGGAGAGCAAGGGTAGGTCGTTGTGGGAGTCGGAGTAGGCGAAGCTCCGGGCCAGGTCGAAGCCGTACAGCCCAGCGAGATCGAGGACCGCTGCCGCCTTCGCCGGTCCGTGCATCAGCTCCCGCTCGAGTTGGCCGGTGTAGCAGCCATCCACCACGGCAGCCCGAGTGCCCAGCGCACCGCTGATGCCCAGGCGCGACGCGATCAGCTCGGCGATCTCCTGGGGTGCCGCGGTCACCAGCCACACCTGGTGGCCCGCATCGAGATGCAGCTGCGCGATGGCACGGGTGCCCGGCCAGATCCGCGGGGCGATGGTGTCGTCGTAGATCTCCTCGCAGACGCTGGTGATCTTCTCGACCGACAGGCCGGTGATCAGGCTCAGACTGGAGGCCTGCGCTTCGGCGATGTGATCAGGGTTCTCCCCGCCGATGAAGCGGAACTGGAGTTGCAGCCACAGCGCCCGCAGGATCGTCTTTCGCGGGAAGATGTTGCGCCGGTAGAGCCCCTTGGCCAGATAGAACATCGAGGCGCCCTGGATCATCGTGTTGTCCAGGTCGAAGAATGCCGCAGCCTGCGGATCCGGTCCGATTCGGGAGTCGGAGACCGCCTTGGGGACTTTGCGGCGGCCGGTGGACTTGGGGGCATCGCGCCGAGTCAGCTGCTGCTGAAACTCCACGTCGGCCGTGCCGCCACCGGTCGTCTCCATCGCACCAACAATAATCCGTACCGTGGCTCCCGTTCCCGAAACGAGGATGCTCCCGAGCCCGGAGGACCGACCGCCTCGTGACAGACTCGGTGCGTGGTCGTACCGGATTCCAGGCAGCCGGACTCCAGTCTCCCGACCGGCGGGAACCAGCGAACCCGCGTCAGCAACGTGTCGGAGCTGGTGACGGTGCACGCCGGGCGACAGCCGGATCATGTGGCGCTGGTCGAGCCGGGCGTCGCGGCTCGTACCTGGGCTCAGCTGGACGCCGTGGTGGGCCAGGTCGGCGCGGGGCTGGCGGCTCGCGGGCTGGTGGCCGGGCAACGGATCGGGTTGGACGGGCCCAACTCGATCGCCTGGGTGGTGGCCTACCTCGCCGCGTTGCGCGCCGGACTCGTGGTCGTGCCGACCGATCCTGAGGATCCCATCCCGGACCGCGACGATCTCCTGTCCGAGTGCGGGGTCCGGGCGCTCTTCACGACTCGTACGCCCGTGGCCGGTGGTCAGGTCAGCTCGTGGGAACTGAGTGAGGGCGGGCTGGCGAGTTTGCGGGCCGCGCACGTGCCGGTCGCGACACCGCGAGATCCGGAGTCGCTCGCGGTCCTGGCCTGCACGCTCGGCAGCAGCGGCGACCGGAAGATCGTGATGCTCAGCCATCGCGCGCTGCTGGCCAATCTGGAGCAACTCAGCGATGCGGAGAGCGTCAGCGCCGACGGTGTGATCGCCGGCGTGCTGCCATTCTGCCGCGTGTATGGGCTGAACGCGGTGCTCGGCAGCAGCCTGGCCGCGGGCGCACAGCTGGTCATCCCCGACCCGTCGACGTGGGATCTGGCGGCGATCGTCGAATCCGAGCAGGTCGACCAGCTGCCGATCACGCCGGGGCTGCTCTATCGGCTGGCCCACGATGAGATTGCGATCGAGCGACTGCGCGGGGTACGCCGGGTCATCGTCGCCGGGGCGGCGTTGCCGATCCAGCTCAGCAATCGGTTCACCGAACTCACCGGAGTCCAGGTCGAGCGCGCGTACGGGTTGACCGAGGCAGCGCCGGCGGTGAGCAGCACCGTCGGAACCAAGGTCCTCGGCCCCTTCCACGTGGGTCGTCCACTGCCTGGGGTCGAGGTGCGGATCGATGCCGCGCTGAGTTCAGATTCGGGCGATGCCAGCGAACCCGGCGAGATCCTGATCCGTGGCGCCAACCTGTTCAGTGGATACTGGCCGGACGGCCGCGGCGGACCAGATGCGGACGGGTGGTTCGCCACCGGCGATCTCGGCTATCTGAGCGACGGAGAGCTGTTCTTGGTGGACCGGTCGCGGGAAGTGGTCACGATCCGCGGCTTCCGGGTCTATCCGAGCGAGGTGGAACAGCTGATTCGCCAACTGCCGGGTGTCGAGGCGGCGGTGGTGGTGAGTCGCCCGGTCGTTGCCGGCGATACCGGGAGCAGCGGGGGTGGGCTGGTGGTCTTCGTGACCGGCGACTCGGTCACCCATGAACAGGTCAGCGAGTTCATCCAGACCCGGCTGCCGGTGTTCAAGCGACCACAGGAGGTTCGGATCGTCGACCGGCTCCCCCTCGGGATGACCGGCGTGGTGCAGCGGGCGCAACTGCGCCGTCAGTTGGCGCGGGAGTCGGCATCGTGAGACTACGCAGATCCCGGAGCGCGCCGAAACCCCGGGATCCGGACTTCGCGGTGGATGCGCCGGCCGCGAATCCGCATCCGGCCACTCAGTGGGTGCCGGGCTGGGCCTCGGCTGCCCGGGTCGTCGTGCTCACCCGAGCCGGCTGCCATTTGTGCGACGAGGCGATGGCAATTGTGCAGGCGGTGTGCGCCGAGACCGGTGATACCTGGGAAACCGTCGATGTCGATGGTGACCCGGAGCTGCGGCGTCGCTACACCGACGAGGTGCCGGTGACGTTCGTCGACGGCATCCAACATGACTATTGGCGGGTCGATCCGAAGCGGCTGCATGCCGCCCTGGGCCCTCGCTGACGCGGCCCGGCCCCCCAATAGCTGCTCGGGTTTGTCGGCTTCGCTCGATCTGCAGATCGAGCAAAGCCGACAAGATCGAGCAACTTCGTCCCCCGGGGTGAGATCTGCTCGGCAAGTGGGAGATAGTGTGGGCCTGTTCGGCGACCCCCCGCCGACCATTGTCCGCAGGAGAACCGTGCCACAGACCGCTCGCCGCGTGTCGTCTCGGCCGGACGACCCAGGCGCAGCCGGGATTGCCGTCGAGTTGCCGCTCAGCACAGGTCTGTCGCCGACGACGATCTCCAGGCTCCCGGTCTATCTCCGCGAACTCGACCTGTTGTCCCGTGCCGGCGTCGAGACCATCAGCTCCGTGGCGCTGGCCGAGGTGGTCGGGGTCACGCCGTCCCAGTTGCGCAAGGACCTGTCCCACCTCGGCTCGTACGGCACCCGCGGCGTCGGTTACGACATCGCGCTGTTGCAGGCCCAGATCGGCCGCGAGTTCGGCCGGACGCGCGAGTGGCCGGTCGTCATCATCGGCGTCGGCAACCTGGGCCGAGCACTGGCCGGCTACGCGGGTTTCGCCAACCGTGGCTTCCGGATCGCGGCCCTCGTCGATCCCGACCCGGCCGTGGTCGGCACCGACGTCCACGGCGTGACGGTCAGCGACCTCGCGGAGCTGGAGGCGGTGATCACCCGGACCGGGGCGACGATCGCGGTGCTGGCCACGCCGCCGGAGGCCGCTCAAGGCGTGGTCGATCGCGTCGTGAGTCAGGGCGTGACCAGCATTCTGACCTTCGCCGCTACGGTTCTCGCGGTGCCACCTGGCGTCATCGTGCGGAAGGTCGACCTGGGGCAGGAACTGCAGATCCTGGCCTACTACGAGCAGCGCAAATCCGAGGAGGTAGCTCAGTGAGCATCCTGGCGGTCAGCATCTCGCACAAGACCACCAGCGTGGACATCCTCGCCAAGGTGGCGATGGACAGCTCGACGTCCACCAAGCTGGCCGAGGCGATGATGGCCAGTGAACACGTCGAGGAAGCCGTTGTCCTCTCGACCTGCAACCGGACTGAGATGTACGCAGCGGTCTCTCGCTTCCACGGTGGCCTGGACGACGTGACGGTCGCGCTGGCTCAGCTGTCCGGGGTTCCGGTCGGCGAGCTGCGGCAGCTGTGCGCGGTCTACTTCGACGAAGGTGCCGTGGCGCACACCTTCGCCGTCTCCTCGGGCCTGGACTCGATGGTGGTGGGGGAGAACCAGATCCTCGGCCAGGTGAAATCGGCACTGACCGCTTGTCAGGCGCACGGCACCGTGGGTACGGTCCTCAACGCCTTGTTCCAGCAGGCGTTGCGGGTCGGCAAGCGGGTCCACACCGAAACCGAGGTCGGTTCGGCCGGCCGCTCCCTGGTGACTGCCGCGTACGAGGTGCTGCGGCACGATCTCGGACCACTGGCTGGTCGCCGGTTGCTGGTTCTCGGAGCCGGCTCGATGGCCAGCCTGGCCGCTCGGACCGCGGCTACAGCCGGGGCCGAGGTGACCTGTGTGAACCGGACCTACGATCGGGCCCGCCGGCTGGCCGATGCAATCGGCGCCCAGGCGCGGCCGCTGGCCGAGCTGGACGCCGCACTCCAGCAGTCCGACCTGATCGTCACCTGCACCGGGGCCAGGGATGTCTTCCTCGACGCCGGGCATCTGCAAGGCACTCCGGTCGTCGGGGTCGTCGACCTGGCCCTGCCGGCCGACGTCTCGGAGGATGTCGTCGACCTGGGCGTGGTGCTGGTCAATCTGGCGCGCCTGGTTGCCGACCAGCCCGATCACGCCAGCCGGGCGGAAGTCGAGGCGGCTCGGGCCCTGGTCTCTGGTGAGGTCAACGACTTCCTCGGTCTACGTCGGGCCGCGCAGGTGGCGCCGACCGTGGTCGCGCTGCGCAGCATGGCCTCGGAGGTCGTCAGTTCCGAGTTGGCCCGGCTCGACGGCCGAGCGCCCGACCTGAGCGAGAAGGAGCGCCAGGAGGTGCATCGGACCGTACGCCGGGTGGTGGACAAGTTGTTGCACCAGCCGACGGTGCGGGTCCAGGAGTTGTCGGCCAACCCGGAGTCGGTCGACTACGCGGCCGCGCTGCGCGAACTGTTCGCACTCGATCCGCAGACCATCGCCGCGGTGATGTCGCCCGAGGTGCCCACGACCAAGTAACGTCTCCGGCTATGCCCGGTACGTCATCGCCAGGTGGGACTCCGTCCGCCAGCCCCGACTCCGTGACGTTGCGGATCGGAGCGCGTACCTCACCACTGGCCAGGGCCCAGGCCGACCAGGTCGCAGCCCTGCTGCAAGCCCAGGGCTTCGCGACCGAGTTCGTCGGCATCACCACCACCGGGGATGTGGATCAGCGCAGTTTGACCCAGATCGGCGGCACCGGCGTGTTCGTCGGCGCGGTCCGGGAAGCCCTCTACGAGGGGCGGATCGACGTCGCCGTGCACTCGCTCAAGGACCTGCCGACGGCCCCCGCCCCGGGGTTGGAGATCGCCGCCACCCCCGCGCGTGAGGACCCCCGCGACGTTTTGGTCGGCCGCACTCTCGACACCTTGCGCGACGGCGACCGGATCGGTACGGGGGCGCCGCGCCGCGCCATCCAGCTGGCCGAACTCGGGGCCCGACTCGGCATCGGATTGGAGCCGGTGGAGATCCGGGGCAATGTGGACACCCGGATCGGTCGGGTGGCGGCCGGCGATGTCGATGCGGTTATCCTGGCAGCCGCGGGTCTGCGTCGGCTGGGACGGCTGGAACCGCTTGAGTTGTCGGAATCTGACAAATGCGGTAACGGTGGGTTAACGGTCGTAAAGGGACTGCCGGCACAGGTGCTGAGCGTCGATGAGTTGATTCCAGCAGCCGGACAAGCTGTCCTTGCACTGGAGATTCACGAATCTCTCAGTCAGGTTGAAAGGGCCGCGGTCAGCGCCCTCGACGACCCGGCCGCGCGGGCAGAATCCCTTGCGGAGCGAGCGTTTCTGGCCGCTCTTGAGGCCGGCTGCACGGCTCCGGTAGGGGCCCATGCAGTGCTGGAGGGTGTCCGTGGTACAAGTCTCGATTTGACTCTTCGCGTCGTAATTGGGAGAACGGTGCTGAACAACTTGTCGGAATCGATCAAGGCAGCTCCACCCCTGCGGCGCAGATTGTCGGGAACCATGGCGGATCCCGGTCAGTTCGGGGCGGAAGCCGCCAAGGCGATCCTCGATGAGCTGCGTACGCCACAACGCCCTCGCCAGCCGCAAGGTTGAGGAGGCCGAACAGAACGCGAGACTGCCTGTGTCCCCAACGACGGCCCACACGCCAGGTTCATCCTCGGCTGCCCCGACGACCCCCTCCTCGCCGCACACGCGCGGTCGTGTCATCTACGTGGGCACCGGCCCGGGTGATCCCGACCTGCTGACCTTGGGGGCGATCGCCGCGCTGGCGGATGCCTCGGTGGTGATCCTGGACGATGACCGGCAGCGGGAGCTCTTGGCGCACCCGGCCATCACCTTGGGCCCGGACGCCCAGATCGCGACTCTCGGCCTGACCGAGGCCAGTAAGCCGCTCAGCCCGTCGGCCCGGGCCCGGGTGATCCTCAAGCACACCGATGCCGGCGTCCGGGTGGTCCGGCTGGTGTCCGGCGATCCGTTCCTGGACAACGCCATCGCCGATGAGGCCGCCGCCTGCGTCCGCGGTGGTGCCGACTTCGAGGTCGTGCCAGGGGTTTCCAGCTTGACCGCGGTGCCGGAGTACGCAGGCATCGACCTCAGCCACACCGGCGGTGTGCACTTCGCCTCGATCTGCGACGGCCGCTTCACCAAGGCCATCACCGCCCAGTGGGGTTCCACCCCGACGTTGGTGGTGAGCACCAAGGTCGTGCACCTGCCCGCATTGATCGCCGCGGCTGTGGCCGCGGGGCGATCCGAGGACGACCATGTGCTGGCGACCCTGCACGGCGGCAGCACCGAGCAGGTGACGATCGCCACCTGTCTGGCCGGTCTGGCGGCACAGGTGGAGCAGATCGACGTACCCGCCGGCGACCCGGTGCACGTGATCATGGGCAAGGCTGCGGAGCAGCGGGCCGAACTCGCCTGGTACGAGACCAAACCGCTGTTCGGCTGGCGGGTCCTGGTGCCACGGACCAAAGACCAGGCCGCGCCGCTGATCGCGCGGCTGCGGACGTACGGAGCCCATTCCGACGAGGTGCCGACCATTGCCGTCGAGCCGCCGCGCAGCCCCCAGCAGATGGACAAGGCCATCCGGGGTCTGGTCGAGGGCCGCTACGAGTGGGTGGCGTTCACCTCGGTGAACGCGGTCAAGGCGGTGCGGGAGAAGTTCGACGAGTACGGTCTGGATGCCCGGTCCTTCTCCGGTCTCAAAGTGGCCGCGGTCGGTGACATCACCGGGCGGGCGCTGCGCGACTGGGGTATCGAGCCGGATCTGATCCCCGAGATCGAGCAGTCGGCTGCCGGCCTGGCGGCCGAATTCCCGCCGTACGACGACCTGCTGGACCCGATCAACCGGGTCTTTCTGCCGCGTGCCGACATCGCCACCGAGACGCTGGCCGCGGGTCTGGTCCGACTCGGCTGGGAGGTCGAGGACGTCACCGCCTACCGGACCGTCCGAGCTGCTCCGCCGCCGGCCGAGGTGCGCGAGGCGATCAAGTCCGGCAAGTTCGACGCGGTCGTATTCACCTCGTCCTCGACGGTCCGCAACCTGGTCGGGATTGCCGGCAAGCCGCATCCGAGCACGGTGCTGGCCGCGATCGGTCCGCAGACCGCGAAGACCTGCGAGGAGCACGGGCTGCGCGTCGACGTGGTCGCCGGCAAACCGACCGCGGTGGACCTGGCCGATGCGCTCGCCAGCTTCGCCGCCGAGCGGCGCGATGCCCTGGTGGCAGCCGGTGAGCCGGTCAACAAGCCGTCTCAGCGCAAGACCTCGCGCCGGAGAGTGTGACCGTCGAGTCCGATGGCTGCCGCAGTTGAGCTGAATCTGGTCCAGCGCCCGCGCCGGCTCCGGGTGAACCCCGCGATGCGGGCGCTGGTCGCCGAGACCTCGGTTGCGCCGCGGCAACTGATCCTGCCGGTCTTCGTGGCCGAAGGACTCAGCGAGCCACGGCCCATCTCGTCGATGCCGGGAGTGGTCCAGCATCCGCTGGAGCTGGTGGGTTCGGTCGCCGCGCAGGTCGCCGAGGCCGGGCTGGGCGGGATCATGCTGTTCGGCGTACCTGACGAGGAGCGCAAGGACGCCGTCGGATCGGCCGCGCTGGCCGACGACGGAATCCTCAATGCGGCCTTGCGGATGGTGCGGGGCGAGGTCGGCGACGCCACCTTGGTGATGTCGGACGTGTGCCTGGACGAGTTCACCGATCATGGGCATTGCGGAGTGTTGACCGCTGATGGGGTGGTCGACAACGACGCGACGGTGGAGATCTATGCGGCCATGGCGCAGGTCCATGCCGCCGCCGGGGCCCACGTCGTCGCGCCGAGCGGGATGATGGACGGCCAGGTCGGCGCGATCCGGGCGGCGTTGGATGCCGACGGCGCAAGTGACGTGGCGATCATGGCGTACGGCGCGAAGTACGCCTCGGCGTTCTACGGGCCGTTCCGGGAGGCGGTCGGGTCGTCGCTGGTCGGGGATCGGCGGACGTATCAGCAGGATCCGGCCAATGTCCGCGAGGCGTTGCGCGAGGTGCTGCTCGACGTCGAGCAGGGCGCCGACGTGGTGATGGTGAAGCCGGCGCTGGCCTATCTCGACGTCGTGCGCGCGGTGCGCGAGCAGGTGAGTGTGCCGGTGGCCGCGTACAACGTTTCCGGCGAGTACGCGATGGTGGAGGCCGCGGCCGCGCAGGGCTGGATCAGCCGGGAGACCGCGATCTGCGAGACGTTGACCTCCATCCGGCGAGCCGGCGCCGACCTGGTGCTGACCTATTGGGCGCTCGAATACGCGAAGGGACTCCGCTGATGACCCCGCACCACCCGACTTGTCAGACACGGTGGTCGCTATGGCGACTGTGGAATCTGACAAGTCAGAGTTGTGGGGGTGCGCGGTGAGTGATCGGCTGTCCGGCGAGGCATTCGAACGGGCTCGGGGGGTCATCCCCGGCGGGGTGAACTCGCCGGTGCGGGCGTTCCTCGCCGTCGGCGGGTCGCCGCGCTTCATCGCCCGGGCCTCCGGGCCCTATCTCTACGACATCGACGGCAACGAGCTGGTCGACCTGATCTGTTCCTGGGGTCCGATGCTGCTCGGCCATGCCCACCCGGAGGTGCTCGGCGCGGTCAGCGAGGCCGCCGAGCACGGCACCTCGTACGGCGCTCCTACCCTGGCCGAGGTCGAACTGGCCGAGGCGATCATCGAGCGGGCTCCGGTCGAGCAGGTCCGGCTGGTCAACAGCGGCACCGAGGCGACCATGTCGGTGCTGCGGCTGGCCAGGGGAATCACCGGCCGGGACATGATCGTCAAATTCGCCGGCTGCTATCACGGCCATGTCGACGCGCTGCTCGCTTCGGCCGGCTCCGGGGTCGCCACGCTCGCCATTCCCGGCACGCCAGGGGTGACGGCGGCGACCACCGCCGACACGATCGTGCTCTCCTACAACGACCGGGCTGCTGTCCGAGAAGCATTCGCCAACTACGGCGACCGGATTGCGGCGGTGATCACCGAGGCTGCTGCCGGCAACATGGGCGTCATCCCGCCGGGGGTCGAGGACGGGGTCGGTTTCAACCGGTTCCTGGCCGACGTCTGCCGGGCACATGGTGCGCTGTTCGTCTCCGACGAGGTGATGACCGGCTTTCGGGTCACCCGGACCGGGCAGTACGGCATCGACGGTGTCCGGCCCGATCTGATGACCTTCGGCAAGGTGATGGGCGGCGGATTCCCGGCCGCGGCATTCGGTGGCCGGGCGGAACTGATGCAGCAGCTGGCTCCGGTCGGCGGCATCTATCAGGCCGGCACCCTGTCCGGGAATCCGGTCGCCACCGCCGCCGGGCTGACCACGCTGCGACTGGCCACCTCCGAGGTGTATGCGCACATCGACACGATCTCGGTCCAGCTACAGACCGAGGTCGGCGCTGCGCTGACGGCCGCGGGCGTGCCGCACGTCATCCAGGCCGCCGGGAACTTGTTCAGCGTCTTCTTCGTAGCCGGGGTGGACACCGTGCCGGACTACGCCACGGCGGCCACGCAGTCCACGGACGCGTACGCGGCGTTCTTCCACTCCATGCTCGACGATGGGGTTTATCTGCCGCCCAGCGCGTACGAGGGTTGGTTTCTGTCCGCTGCCCACGATGATGGAGCCATGAACCGGATCGTCAGCGCGCTGCCGGCTGCCGCTCGTGCGGCGGCCCGGGCCCTGTCCGAGTCTGCCCCGTCTGAATCTGTCTCGTCTGAGCCTGCATCGTCGAATCCCGCCGAGGAGAGTGCCCGATGACCATCGATGAGTCCAGATCTCAGGACGAAGCGGCCTCCCACGATGACGGCGATGACAACGTCGTGCGGAGCATCGCCGACTGGGTGCGGCGCGGTCGAGGTCACGGCGACCATGACCACTCCGAACGGGAGAGCGATGACCGAGGCGACAGCGACCAGGAGACGTCCGAGCGGGGCCCGGCGATGACAGCGCCGCCTTACGGAGCGCCTGGGCGTACCGTCGTGCATCTGGTCCGGCACGGCGAGGTCCACAACCCGCAGGGTGTCCTCTACGGCCGGCTGCCGGCCTACCACCTGTCGGACAGGGGCCGGGACATGGCGGCGCTGGCCGCCGAGGCGCTCGCCGGCCATGACATCAGGCATCTGCGCTGTTCGCCGCTGGAGCGGGCCCAGGAGACCATGGCTCCGATCGCCGCCGAGTTCCCCGGGCTCCGGGTCGTCATCGACGGTCGGGTGATCGAGGCGGAGAACCAGCTCGAAGGTCAGCAGGTGCGCTTCCCGCAAGCCCTGCGGCGGCCGGCGAATCTGTGGCTGCTGCGCAATCCGCTGCGACCGAGCTGGGGGGAGAGCTACACCGAGATCGTGGCCCGGATGCGGCTGGCGATCGCCGATGCCGCGGTGGCTGCCCATGGCCACGAGGCCGTGATCGTCTCGCATCAGCTGCCGATCTGGATGGCCCGCTGCGATGTCGAGGGCCGTCGGCTGGTGCATGATCCGCGGCGCCGGGAGTGCTCGCTGGCCAGTGTGACGAGTCTGACCCTGATCGACGGCCGGGTGACCTCGGTGGTCTACTCAGAGCCGGCCGGCCATCTGGCCGCGCGTGCCAGCAAGAAATTCGTCGCCGGTGCCTGAACTGCCCCACGCCCGCGTACCCCGCGTGTCTTGCGCGCCTCCCGTACCGCGCGTGCCCTATTCGCTCTTGCTCGGGTTTGTCGGCTTTGCTCGATCTGCAGACCGAGCAAAGCCGATGAACCCGAGCAGGAACACCCGGGTCGGCGGGATCGTCGCCCTGACCCTGGTGGTCGCGCTGGTTTCCGGGTGCACGACGACCGGGGCCGATGAGCCGACCAGGTCGGCCAACCAGGAGGGGTACGTCGGTGCCGAGCGGTCGGTGACGATCATCGAGCCGGCGAAGCGGGTCGCCGCGCCCGAGATCAAGGGTGTCGTGCTGGGCGAGGACAAGAAGCAGATCTCCACCGCTGATCTCACCGGCAAGGTCGTCGTGCTGAATGTCTGGGGCTCCTGGTGCGGTCCGTGCCGGAAGGAAGCGCCGGACCTCCAGGAGGCCAGCAAGGAGACCGCGAAGATCGCCCAGTTCATCGGACTCAATACCCGCGATTTCGACCAGGCGCCACCGGTCGCCTTCAACCGCGCCAACAAGATCACCTACCCCAGCATTTGGGATCCGAGCGGTACGGTCCTGGTGGCATTGGCTGACACTTTGCCGCCCAAGGCGATCCCGTCAACCCTGGTGATCGACAAGCAGGGCAAGGTCGCGGCGCGGATCGTCGGCCCGGTGACCAAGACGACGCTGGTCGACATGGTCACCGACATCGCCGACGGCAAGTGATCGTGCTTCTGGCTGCCGCGGAGTGTGGCTGATCATGGACTTGACCAGCTGGGTGCAGGCGGCGATCGGCGGATCGATGGCGCTGGCCATCCCGGTCGCGTTGCTCGCCGGCATCGTGTCCTTCTTCTCGCCCTGCGTGGTGCCGCTGCTGCCGGGCTATCTGTCGTACATGACCGGGGTGGGCGCGGCCGATGTCGCAGCCGGTCACCGGCGCGGGCGGATGCTGCTCGGCACCGCATTGTTCGTGCTCGGTCTGGCCGTGGTGTTCGTCGCCACGGGGGTTGCGATTGGTGCGCTGGGCAGCCTGTTGCTGGAGTACCAGCGGGTGATCACCCGAGTGCTCGGAGTGCTGATCATCCTGCTCGGTCTCGGGTTCGCCGGGGTGATCAGCTTCGGCAATCGAGAGTTGCGAATCCAGCGGCTGCCGGCCGCAGGTCTCGCCGCAGCTCCCGTGCTCGGTGCGGTGTTCGCGTTCGGCTGGACCCCGTGCATCGGCCCGGCGTTGGCGGTGGTGTTCAACCTCGGTCTGAACGAGGGGACCGCGCTCCGCGGCGGGGTGCTGGGGTTCGTGTACGCGCTCGGACTCGGCATCCCGTTCATGGTCGCCGGAGTGGCGTTCTCGGCCATGAACCGTACGGTCGGCGTCTTGCGACGGCATCAAGTCGCGGTGCTGCGGGTTGGTGGGCTGATGATGGTGACGGTCGGAGTGTTGCTGGTGACCGGCCTGTGGGATCAATTGATGGCGCGACTGACGGTGTGGGCCAGCGGATTCGGGACGGTGATCTGAGAGTGAGCGTGGAGAGTGTCGACTCCGACGCACAGATCGGCGCCGAGACTGCCGCCGAGACCCAGACCGGCACCAACGGTCAGGGTGCCGGCAGCGGCTCCGACAAAGGCAAGGGACTAGCGCCGGCGCTCGGCTTCGTCGGCCTGCTGCGTTGGCTGTGGACCCAGCTCACCTCGATGCGGACCGCCCTGGTGCTGTTGTTCGCCCTTGCCGTTGCGGCTGTCCCCGGCTCACTCATTCCGCAGCGCAATGTCAGCCCGATCCGAGTCAGCGACTTCATCGAGCAGCATCCGACACTGGGGCCGATCTACGACAAGCTCGGGCTGTTCGCCGTCTTCTCCTCGGCCTGGTTCTCCGCCATCTATCTGCTGCTTTTCATCTCCCTGATCGGTTGCATCGTGCCGCGGGTCGCGGTCTATGCCCGCGCGCTGCGTACCCAGCCGCCCAAGACCCCGCGCAATCTCGCTCGGCTGCCGGCGTACGCGACTGCCACTGTCCATGACGACGAGACGGTGGAGGACGTGCTCGACCAGGCGGCCGCCTCGCTGAAGAGACAGCACTATCGAGTGCTGCGCCTGGACGACTCGGTGGCCGCCGAGCGCGGCTATCTGCGCGAGGCCGGCAATCTCGTCTTCCACCTCAGCCTGCTCACGCTGCTGGTCGGGGTAGCGATCGGTGGTTTGTACGGATTCCGTGGCACCAGCGTGGTGATCGTCGGGCAGGGTTTCGCCAACAACGTGACGCAGTACGACGACTTGTCCGCCGGTGGCTGGTTCTCCGAGGATGGTCTGCAGCCGTTCACGATTCGGGTCAAGGAGTTCCGGGTCGCCTTCGAGACCGGACCGGTGCAGACCGGCGCGGCGCGGCTGTTCGAACTCGACACCGAGGTCACCGCGCGGCCGGGAGCTACACCGTACGATCAGACGATCGAGGTGAACCACCCGCTCCGGGTGGACGGGACCACCGTGCACCTGATCGGTCACGGGTATGCGCCGGTGGTGAAGGTGACCGACGGCGAGGGGAACGTCGCCTACTCCGGACCGGTGGTGTTCCTGCCTCAGGACGGGAATTTCACCTCTGCCGGGGTAATCAAGGTGCCGGACGGCCGGCCGGAGCGACTCGCCTTCGAGGGCATCTTCGCGCCGACCGCGAAGGTCGACAGCCAGGGGCCGCGGTCGCTGTTCCCCGACCTTGTGGACCCGGCGCTCTACATCAACGCCTGGTACGGGCCGCCGAAGACCGAGACGGGTCAGGCTGAGAATGTCTACGCCCTGGACACCACCGGGCTGACGCAGATGAAGGACTCGAAGGGCGAGCTGCTGCGGATCCTGCTGCGCCCGGGCACCAGCTACAAGCTGCCCGACGGCAAGGGCACCATCGAGATGGTCGGGGTCACCCGCTGGGTGAAACTGCAGATGAGCTCGACACCAGGGATCGCGGTGGTGCTCGGTTCCATCGGCGCTGCTGTGCTCGGCTTGTGCCTGTCGCTGTTCATTCGGCCCCGGCGAGTGTGGGTGCGTGTCCGTGAGGATGGTGCGGGTTCTAGGCTGATCGAGGTCGGTGGTTTGGACCGGGCTGACGCACGGGGCGGTTTGAGCGAAGATGTTGCCGAACTGGCCGACGAGCTGGGTGTCTCGGAGGAGCCTGATGCACCGGAAGAATCCGGGGTCCAGGAATCGACCGGGGATGAGACGGAGGAGAAGCAGTGAACCTCGAGTACTACTCCAACGCCGCCTTGGTCGCTGCCGTGGTGATCTATCTGCTGGCGTTGACCGCACACGCTACCGAGTGGGCTGCTGCCCGCCGCGCGCCGGTCGAGGATCAGGTCGACAACCGCGAGCTGGTGGGCGTCGGTGCCGCAGGCGGCTCGGCCGGGTCTGTTCGTGTCGGCGGCTCGGCTGGATCTGCGAGGAGCAACGCGGACCTCGCCGGCGCTGCGACGCTCGACGCCGCCCTGGATCGGCGGGTGAGCGAACTGCGGGTCGAACTCTGGGGTCGGATCGGGGTCGCGCTGACCTTGATCGGGTTCCTGCTGAGCCTGACCGGGACCGTGCTCCGCGGAGTTGCGGCCGGTCGGGCGCCGTGGGGCAATATGTACGAGTTCACGATCACGGCGATGACCGCGATCGTGGCGGTCTACCTGGTGATGCTCTGGCGGTTGGGCACCCGCTGGCTCGGCCTGCCGGTGACCATGGTCGCGGCGATCGGCAACGGACTCGCGGTGACGGTGTTCTATGTGGCCGTGGCTCCACTGGTGCCGGCTCTGCACTCGGTCTGGTTCATCATCCACATCGTCGCGGCGAACATCTCCGCTGCTGCGTTCAACGTCGGCGCGCTGCTGACCATCGTGTTCTTGATCCGGCAGCGGGCGGAGAAGAAGGGCAAGGTCGGTGGATACGTCGCCCGGATCCCGAACGCCCGGAAGCTGGACCTGCTCGCGTACCGGTTCCATGCGTTTGCGTTCCCGCTGTGGACCTTCACCGTGGCGGCGGGTGCGATCTGGGCCGAGTATGCCTGGGGCCGCTACTGGGGCTGGGATCCCAAGGAGACCTGGGCGCTGGTGACCTGGGTGATCTATGCCTGCTATCTGCACGCCCGGTCGACTGCCGGCTGGCGTGGCACTCGGGCCGCGGTCATCGCCCTGATCGGTGTCGCGTCCTTCTGGTTCAACTTCGTCGGCATCAATCTGCTGGTCTCCGGCCTGCACTCCTACGCCGGCATCTGATCCTCGGCATCCTTCGGTCGGCCAACGTCTTCCCGGCAATTTCCACCCATGGGTGGATTCTCATGGCTGTGTGCCCACGTCTGCCCGGCACTTTCCACCCACGGGCGACTTTTGCCGGACTGGCTGACGTCAGTGCGGCGGATGGAGCTCGCTGTGGGGCGCCCCGAGGTGATGCAGCAAGGCGTGCGCGGCCGCATCCGAGACCTGCCAGCGGCTCAGCCGGCCGTCGCGCTCGTTGGTGACCAGTCCTGCCTCACGCAAGGCGACCAGCGCCTGACTCACGGTGTTCGGCGCCAACCCGGTGGCAGCAGCCAGTGTCTTCACCGGAGATCCGGGGGCGGCATGGATGGCGATCAGCAGTCCGAGACGGGTCGGGTCGGAGAAGGCGGCCAACCGATCCGCCAGCTGCGGCAGTTCTGAACCTGCCGATGAGACCGCAGCTCGGGCGATCTCTTCGGCGTCCACCTCGCTCACCGCACCGTTCCTTCCCTCTGCCTGTTTCGCCGGCCGGGTCCTGACCACAGCCGAGCCGCGGTCGGGCCCGTCGGATCCCGACCAACATGTGTTCAAACAGACACACATTGTCGTATCGTCGCTGTATGCACGCTTCCCACCAGCGGCGACTCCTGTGACCAAGGCTGCCATGCCCACCGAACCGGCGCCATCGGCGTCGGCAGCAGGGCGCGCAACCCAGCCAACGACGGGGTGGCGTTCGTTGCTCACCACCGAGGGCAGGGAGGCGCGCTCGTTCCGCTTCCGGGTCGGGGCCGCCTTCGCGGTCATCATCGCTCTGCACCTGATCGGGCTGGGACTGCTCAGCGTCGGGGTGTTGTCCGGAGCAGCTGGTGCCGTGTCGGTCGGCGTGGCCGCGGTGGCGTACTTCCGGGGCCTGGTCCACTCTTACGACTTCGACCACGTGTCGATGATCGACAACTCGACCCGCAAGTTCGTGGCGGAGGGTAAGAATCCAGCATCTGTTGGCCTGGCCTTCTCGGCCGGCCACTCCACCGTCGTGATCGTGAGTGGGATTTTGGTCATTGCCGGAGCGGGCGTCGTTCGAACTGCGCTGGACGAGAACTCCGGGATCGCCCGGGTGCTCGGCATCATCGGGCTCAGCGTGTCCGGTCTCTATCTGATTCTGGTCGCCATCGCGAACCTGGCGACCTTCCTCCAGGCCCTCCGGCTCAAGCGGGCATTGGCGGCCGATCCCGGCCTCGAGATCCCGTCCGATGCGTTGACCCCGCGCGGACCTGCTGCCCGGGTGATGACCGCGCCGCTCAGCCGGATCAAGCATCCCCGCCATGTCTATGTGATTGGCTTCTTGTTCTCGCTCGGCTTCGACACCAGCAGCCAGATCGGTCTGCTGATCCTGACCGCGGGCGCGGCGCTGGCCGGGGCACCGGCGATCTCGCTGCTCTGTCTGCCGTTCCTGTTCGCGGCGGCCATGACGCTGGGCGACACCCTCAACGGGTTGATGATGCTCAAGATGTACACGGCCGCCCACGAGGACCCGAAGCGCAAGATCAACTACAACCTGCTGGTCACCGGTGTCGGGATCGTCTCCGGTCTGATCGTCGGGGCGATTGCGGCCGCCACCTTGCTGCACGACGAGGGAGGAGTCGACCTCGGTGTCATCGTGTCGGTTGCCGAGGCCAACACCGAGTACGCCGGCTTCCTGCTGGCGGCCCTGTTCGCTGTGATCGGGATCGCCGCCTGGCTACTCTGGCGCCGGGCCCGATTTTCGACTTCGCGGTAGTCGCATCCACCGCGGACTCGGAGTTGGGGGAGGGATCTGCCGGCTGGCACGATGGGGCCGTGTCCCAGACCCACCATGTCGACCTCTGCATCATCGGCAGTGGGTCGGGAAACTCCATCCCGGATGAGCGCTTCGACGACTGGCGGATCGCGCTGATCGATGACGGTCCGCAGTTCGGCGGCACCTGTCTCAACGTCGGCTGCATCCCGACGAAAATGTACGTCCATCCCGCCGACCTCGCCCGGATGCCGGAGCACGCCGTGCCGCTCGGAGTCGACCTCACTCTCGACCAGGTGCATTGGGCCAAGATTCGCGACCGGATCTTCGGCCGGATCGACCCGATCTCGGCCGGCGGGGAGCGCTATCGCGCCGAGAGCCGCAACATCCAGCTCTTCCGCCAACGGGCGCGTTTCATCGCGGAGAAGACCATCCAGCTGACCGAGGGCACCCAGATCACCGCCGATCGGTTCGTGCTCGCCGCCGGCAGTCGCGTCCGGATCCCCGAGATCCTGGGGCTCGCCGAGACGCCGTACGAGACCTCCGACACCGTGATGCGGCTGGCCGAACCACCCCGGACGATGATCATCATCGGCGCCGGGTACGTAGCCGCCGAGTTCGCCCATGTCTTCTCCGCCTACGGCACCGCGGTCACCCTCGTGGGTCGTAAGGATCGGCTGCTGCGGCACGAGGACGGTGACATCTCGTCTCGGTTCACCCGGTTGCTGGGGGAGCGGGTCGACCTGCGGTTGCAGCATCGGGTCGTCGGCGTACGCCAAGAATCCCCCGACTCCGCGGTAGCTGCCTCCACTGCGGAGTCGGAGAGTTCTCGGGCGCGGGTGGTCGTCGACATCGATGGTCCGGACGGTCCGGCGACGCTGACCGCCGATGTGCTGCTGGTGGCCACCGGCCGGATCCCCAATGGCGACCGGCTCGATCTCGGGTTGGCCGGGGTGGCCCTCGACGAGGACGGCTACATCGTGGTGGACGAGTATCAGCGGACCACCGCGGACGGCATCTTCGCGCTCGGCGACGTGAGCTCCCACCACCAGCTCAAGCATGTGGCCAACCAGGAGGCCAGGGTCGTCCAGCACAATCTGCTGCACCCCGACGCGATGATCGAGTCAGATCATCGCTTCATCCCGCACGCGGTCTTCTCCTCTCCTCAGGTCGCCTCCGTCGGGCTCACCGAGGAGGATGCGGTCGAGCACGGTATCGACTACGTCGCCGCACTCAAGCCGTACGCCGATGTCGCGTACGGCTGGGCCATGGGCGAGACCGGCGACCACGTGGTTAAGCTGCTGGCCGATCGACAGTCGGCCCAACTCATCGGGGCACACCTGATCGGACCGGAGGCGTCCTCGCTGATCCAGCCGCTGATCCAGGCGATGAGCTTCGGACTGCGCGCCGACGAACTGGCCCGCGGGCAGTACTGGATCCACCCCGCGATGGCCGAGGTGATCGAGAACGCGCTGCTGGCGTTGCCCTTGGAGCATCACAGTCCGGCATCGCTGCAGCCGGTAGCCCAAAGATGAGATGTCATCGACCGGAGCGAGGCATCACGGCCCGACGTGGTTGGGCGATGGTCGCCCTGGGGACTGCCTGCGGACTGATTCTGACCGGTTGCGGGAGCAAGCCCAGCGCGCAGCCTGGTCCCGATGGGTCCGCGTCGTCGACGGCTTCCCAGACCACCGGGCCCACGGCCTCGACGCTACCCTCCACGTCGACCACCAGCCCATCGAGTGCATCGAGTCCGACCATGCCTACCTCGACGAACACGCCGACGCCGACCGCGACACCGAAACCGTCGGCACGGTGCGCGACCCTCGCCGCCTCGCTCAGTCTGCGCGATCAGGTCGGCCAGTTGCTGATGGTGGCCGTACCGTCGACCGGCGTCGGCAGCTCGGCCGCCAAGGCGATCCGCGGCAGTCGTGCCGGAGCGGTGATCCTGCTCGGCAACACCACCAGCGGGCAGCGTCGAGTCCTTGCCGTCACCGAGCAGGCCCGTGACGCTGCCCGGACCCCGAAGGGCATCGAGACGTTGCTGGCCGCCGACCAGGAGGGAGGCATGGTCCAGCGGCTGCGGGGTCAAGGCTTCGACCGGATTCCGTCGGCGCAGCAGCAAGCCGAGCAGTCGCCCGCCGGGCTGAAGCGAGATGCCACCCGGTGGGGGAAGCAGCTCAAACGGGCCGGCATCAACGCCAATCTGGCCCCGGTCGCCGACATCGTGCCGAAGAACATGCAATCGGTGAATCAGCCGATCGGTGTGCTGCGGCGCGGCTACGGATCGAATCCGAGCAAGGCCGCCGAGCATGTTGCCGCTTTCGTGGCCGGCATGGACGCGGCGGGGATCGCGACCTCGGTCAAGCATTTCCCCGGTCTGGGGCAGGTACGCGGGAACACCGACTTCGTTGCCCGGGTGGTCGACGACAAGACGACGCGGCGCGACAAGGAGCTGAAGCCGTTCGCGGCCGGGATCGACGCCGGCACCGACATGGTGATGGTGTCGTCGGCCTACTACGCCAAGATCGACGCCAAGCGGCGGGCGGCGTTCTCTCCGATCGTGATCAAGGGCATGATCCGCGGCGACCTGGGGTTCGACGGCGTCGTCATCTCCGATGACCTGGCGGCTGCGGCGATGCGAGACCTGGCACCCGGTACGCGGCTGCTGCGCTTCCTGAAGGCCGGCGGTGATCTGGCGATCGTGGGTGACCCGAGTCTCGTTGCGGCGATGGCGGACGAGGTGGTCGCCAAGGCGAAGAAGGACGACACGCTGGCCGCCGCGATCGAGCTTGCCGCAGCCCGCGTACTGCAGCTCAAGGAGCGCCGCGGCCTGGCCTCCTGCTAGCGCTTACCGCCGACTTCCGGGGGTGGACACTGGGCGCTCACCAGTCGAAGAACGCGGCCCTTGGCAGCACCTGCCGGTCACGAAGCAACTGCTTGTCGGCGGGGCTCAAGCGTGCGATCTCGGCTGCATCATCCCAGGCGTCGCGGATGGTCGATACCAGCTGGTCGATGATGTCTCGGCCCTCCGCCGCACTGAGTCCGTAGGTCTCCGACTCGCCAACGAGAGCTGCGAAGTTGGAGATCTTCGTGCCGCGGTCGCCCCGCCCATAGGCCATCGCCTGCTCGAACGTGTCGCCTGACCGTTGCCCCGGTGCGAGGTCGTAGACCGGGGTCAGCTCCAGGTGCGTCCCGTCCCAGAACGCGGCGTGGTTGCGCGCATGGTCGTCGTTGTTGCTGATGGCGATGTTCAAGGCGATCCGGCGAAACAGCTCTGGTCCGGGCTGAGTCGCATCCTCCGCGTACATCCGAAGCACGTCGAGGATCTGTGGGTACGACACGTACCGCGCGTACATCTCGTCGGTCTGTGCCATCGTCAGACCTGAGATGACGTGCCGTCGTCCGCCAGCACGATCTCGATCAAATCGTCTGATCAGAAGGACTTCCTTGCCGAGCGAGGGGACGATCTTGCTCTCCGGCACATTCATGCCAACCCGGCGTGCGAGTTCGAGCATGGCGCCTTCGGCGTTCACCACAGAGAAGACACGATCGTCCGATGAGGCGAACTTCGCGAGCCACTCACCGCCATCGCCGTCGGTCAGGGTCGCCTTCGGCCGGGCGCCGCCGAGGCTTGTGCCGTGCAGCAGCGCAGCATCCAGGCCCGGCGATAGCTCCCCACCCTCGTTGAGGATGATGGCCGCCCTGTGCAGCTCATCGAGGGTCGCCGCGTCATCCCGCGGAACATAGTTGTCGCGACTCGCCTGGAAGTCCAGTGCTCCGAAACGATTCGAGCCTGAGTGCAGCATGTACTCGATCTCGCTGAGGGAGTTCGGTGCTGCGCCAAGTCGACGTTCGATGACACCCCGACCCCAGCGATCGGGGCTTCCATCCCTGAGGACTCCGGCGATGGTCAGGCCGGCGGCGGGTTCTTGGACGCCCGGCCGCAGTGGGAGTTCGGGCGCAAACAGGCTGATGCTGTCGGGCCGGGATCGATAGCGAAGTGCATAGACGAAGGTGAAGATGGAGCCGGCTTGGTCGATTCTTCCGGCGACTACTGGCTCGGTGTGGCCGGGTAGCCAGGTCCAGACATAGAGCTGATCAGAAGTCATCATCGACGCTTTCGATCTTCGGCCGGCGCACCCGACTGGGGAGGAGAGCGAGCAGTTCCTCGCCGCGCTGCCGGCGAATCGCAAGCTCGGCGCGGTCCTCGATCCCGAAGATGGGTACGCCGACGAGATCGGCGAGATCCATCATCGTGCCGACGGCGGTCCCGCGGTGACCGGCCTCTGCGGCGAGCACCGTCTGTTCGGAGACATTCGCTCGTGCGGCGAGATCCTTGGCGGTCCATGTCCGGTCGAGCCGACCGCGCCGGATGAGTTGACCCCACACGCAGAGGGCGTCCTGGACGTGCGGACGCAAGGGAACCGACCGTTTCGCCATCGCAAGACTCCTTAAAACATATCTAGAGGCCATCTAGACATGTTTTATCATAGCAGCGATGGCTACGGAGACTAGCCGTCCACCGTGAGCTCGGCTAGCGCCTTGCGAGCGGGTTCCACCAGCTCCGGGTGAGTGTTCGGGATCGAGGCGTAGTAGAGACCGGCGCCGGCGCCGGCGCTGACTACCGCCACGATCAGCAGTTCGCCGTCGGCCTTCAGACCCGGGATGTCGAACGACAACTGTGACTCGATCAGCCAGGCATCGTGACCGTCGATCGTGGTCGCCTTGTCCACCGTGACATTGCTCTCGACCGTGGCGTTGCCGTAGAAGGTGCCGAGGATGCAGCGCACCACGATCCGGGCGCCCTGTTCGGGGCTGAAGAACCCGTCGCCGGCCATCAGCTCCGCGACCAGGATCGAGGAGACCCAACTGCTGCCGGCACCGTCGTAGCTTATCTCGAACGCCGAGGCTCGCCCGCGCATCCGAGGGAACTCCTGGCGCACAGCTGCATCCGCTGGCGCTGGCCGGGCCGGCAGCAG
>JASGEZ010000149.1:0-56938 GCA_047605905.1 Microlunatus sp. | reverse complement strand
TGACTGCGGTTGGCCGCTCGCCGTGCCGGACGGCCGGGCTCCCCGGCCGCCGCCACCGCCACCGCCCGCTCCGCCGCCGGAACTGCACTCGCCCTTGGTGGCTGGGCTTGCAGCCACCGACGTCGCGGTGATCGTCGTCGCCTTCTCATCCGTCGACGAGCTGGACACGGTGACACAGTCACCGACCTCGATGTCGGAGACCTTTCCGGTGACTCGGGACAGGAACGTCGTGCTGCTGGAGTAAGTGACCGCGGTCTGGCTCTCCCCGTTCTGGATCTGCAGTGTCTTGCCGTTCACCGCGGCGATCTCGCCACTCACCCGACCGGGACCATTGCCACCGCCGCCTTGGCCGCCACCGGTCCGACCACCCCGGGCCCCGGCACTCGCGCTCGGCTGGTCACTGGGGTTGGCGGTCGAGGAGGCTGAACTGCAGCCGGCAAGCAGCAGCAGGCTGCAGCTGACTGCGGCAACCGGGGTCAGTAACAGCGATCGGCGCCGGCTGAGGTGCTTCGTGGTGATCATAGGAGTTCTCCTTCTGGACATGCGATTGCTCGGTCGAACATGGGTGGCGGGGTCATTCGCGCCGCAGGGCATCGATGGGAGCGAGTCGGGCGGCCCGGGTCGCCGGATAGACGCCGGCGATCAGACCGATGCCGACCGCCACGATCAGCGCGCCGGCACTGGCCCAGAGCGACATGGTCACCGGCTGATCGATGAGCTTGGGCAATAGCCACGTCCCCAGCGCGGCGATGCCGAGACCGAGGATGCCGCCGGCCAGCCCGAGAATGGCTGCCTCCATCAAGAACTGACGCCTGATCAGTCGCGGCGGGGCACCCAGCGCCTTGCGCAGGCCGATCTCGCGGATCCGTTCCGAGACCGAGACCAGCATGATGTTCATCACGCCGATTCCGCCGACGAGCAAGGAGATGCCGGCGATACCGCCGAGCAGCACGGTGAGGGTCCGGTCGGTCGCCGTGGCCGCTTCCACGATCGACTCCTGACTGGTGATGGTGAAGTCCGCGTCGTCGCTGGAGCTGATCCCGTGCAGGGTCGACAATGCGCTGTCGATCTGCTGATAGGCAGCGGACAAGGCGTCGGAGTCCTTGGCCTGCAGATAGATCGAGGACACCGTGGTCGCCGAGGTGCCGACCGTGGTGCTGGCTGTCGTCCAAGGCATGATCACCATGTCGTCGTCGCTGGAGGAACTGGAGGTTGATCCGCTCTCGGCCAGCACGCCGATCACGGTGAAAGTCGTGGCATTGATCTGCACCTCGGCTCCGACCGGGTTGCGTCCGCTGAGCAGTTCTGACGCGGTGCTGGCACCCAGCACGACGACCTTGCCCAGGTCCGCGACATCGGCATCGGTGAGGAATCGGCCGCTGGCCAGGGTGCGCGTGCGTACGGTCTGCCAGCCGGGTGTGGCCGCGACGACACTGGAGGTCCAGGTCTGCTCGCCGTAGCTGATCACCTGCTGGGTGGTTGCCACCGGCGCGACCGCGGCGATGCTCGGCGCCACACTCGGGTCGGCGAGCGCTGCCGCGTCGGCGCGGGTGAGCGTGGTGGCCGAGCCGAAACCACCGCGTACGCCACCGCTGGTCGACGACCCCGGGGAGACGATCAGCAGATTGCTGCCGAGCGCGTTGATCTGTGCGCGTACCTGATCCTGGGCACCTTGGCCCAGGCCGACGGTGAGGCTCACCGAGGCGATGCCGATCATGATCCCCAGCACGGTGAGCAGCGACCGGACCCGATTGAGCCGGACCGCTTCGGCGGCGACTGCGAGCGTTTCCCAGGCCTTCATACGAGCACACCGGCGTCGTCGTAGACCAGTCCGTCGCGAACGTGCACGACCCGTTCGGCCCGTTCGCCCACCTCGGCCTCGTGGGTGATGACGATGATCGTCCGGCCGGCGGCATGCAGCTCGTCGATCAAGGCGAGGACGTCGGCGGTGGAGACCGAGTCCAGGTTGCCGGTCGGTTCGTCGGCCAGGATCAGCGCCGGGTCCCCGACCAGGGCCCGGGCTACGGCGACCCGTTGCTGCTGGCCGCCGGACAGCTCGCCCGGACGGTGACCGACCCGGGTGCCGAGGCCGACCCGCTCCAGAGCCTGGATCGCCCGTTGCTTGCGGTCGGCGCGGGGAACGCCGGCATAGCAGAGCGGGAGTTCGACATTGCGCCAGGCCGGCAGGGCCGGGAGTAGGTTGAACTGCTGGAAGATGAAGCCGATCCGCTGGTTGCGGATGATGCTGAGTTCGTCCTCGTCGAGTTCGGCGACATCCTCGCCGTCGAGCAGATAGCGACCGCTGGTGATGGTGTCGAGGCAGCCCAAAATGTTCATCAGCGTGGACTTGCCGGATCCGGAAGGACCCATGATGGCGACGTACTCACCGCGGCCCACTCCGAGCGTGACGCCGCGTAGGGCGGGAACCTCCAGGGATCCGTTGCGATAGGTCTTGTGGACCTCGGACAACTCGACGACCAGTTCGCTCATCGATTGCCGCCGCCACCTTGGCCGCCTCCGCCGCCTTGGCCACCACCGCCTTGGCCACCACCGCCTTGGCCACCACCGCCTTGGGGGCCGCCGCCTTGGCCGCCACCGGGAAGGTTCTGGTTCTGGCTGTCCCCGCTTCGGGAGCTGGTTGCGGCGGTGAAGGACGCGACCACGACCTCGTCGCCGTCCTCCAGACCCTTGGTGATGACCGTGGATGTGCCGATCACCTGTCCGATGCTGACCTCGGTCTGAACCTGTTGGCCGTCGACGAGCTTCTGCACCACGGTCTTGCCGTCGACGGTGCTGATCGCCTGGGTGGGCACGCTGATCACGTCGGTGAGCTGCTTGACGGTGATGTCGACGGTGGCACTGGACCCGGGCAGGAGGTCGGTGTGCTTCCCGGTCACGGTGATCGTCACAGGAAACGTTGCCGAGCCGCTGTTGGAATCCGAGCTGCTCTGCGACGAGGCCACCACGCCGACGGTGCTGACGGTTCCGAAGACCGGGTCATCGCTCCCGGTCGCGGTGATGGTTGCCTGCAGACCCTTCTTGATCGACGCGAGGTCGGCGTTGGAGACCGATGTGTCGACGACGAAGGTGCCGGTGCTGATCAGCGTGATCGTCTCGGAGCTGCTGCTCGACGACCCGGAGTTCGAGGAGCTTGAGCTCGAGGAACTGCTGCTGGAGCCGGACGAGGACCCGACCTCGTCGCCCTTCTGGATACCGACGGCGGCGATCGTGCCGGAGAAGGGAGCGAGTAGTTCGGCATCCTCGAGGGCCGCGGTGGCCTGCTTCACGGCATTCTTCTTCACCTGTAGGGCAGCCTCGGCCGATGCGAGAGCCGTGTCGGTGGTGTCGTCGTCGTCCTCCAGCTCGCTGAGATCCTCCTCGGCTTCGGTGAGTTCGGCCTCCGCGGCGTCGAGATCGATCTGCAGTTCGTCGTCGTCGATCCTGGCGAGCACGTCACCTTTGGTGACTTTGTCGCCGACCTTCACCGAGACCTTGGTCACCACTCCGGACGAGGCGAACGACAGTTCGGATTCCTTGGCCGGGTTGAGGGTCCCGGAGGCGCTTACCGTGGACTTGAGGGTGCTGGTGGCGACCGTCATGGTGCGGTACTGGGTCGTGGCGGCACTCTTGTCCGACAAGAACAACGCCCAGGTGCCGTAGCCCGCTCCGCCGAGCAGCAGCAGCAAGGCAACGATCAGCACGATCAGTCCGCGACGACCCAACCGCCGCCGACGCCTTGGCGCGTCGACTGGGCTGGTGTCCGTCTCCGGGGCATCCAGCTGGGTCACTGGCACGGATCCCTTCCACGCGACGGGGAGGTTCCCCGAACAACAGTTCTGCGAGTTGCAGACTGCCCAGCGTGCTTGTGTCAGGACTGGCGCGGACCTGTGAATGACCTGTTAGGAGGAACACCATCCGGCGGTGGCGCCGTCCGGTAGCTGGGACCTTGGTCCCCGGTCCGCCAACGACCAGCCCTACTCAGCGGTAACAGCGGCAGGCAAGATAGGAGACGACACCACCGATGGAGGGGGAGAGATGTCCGAGCATCTGGTCATTGGCATCGACGGCTCGCGGGAGAGCGAAACCGCCATGTATTGGGGCTTGGAGGAGGCTGCTCGCCGAGGTGTCGAAGCCGAGTTGATCTATGCGCTGGCAGTGCCCTTGGTCTCCGACGCGTACGGGATGGTGATGACGCGTCCCGACATCGACGAACTGACCAGCTATTCGCAGCAGTTGCTGGACGCCGCCCTTGCTGCGGCGCGTACGGCTGCGCCGGAGGTCACGGTCTCGGCGCGGCTGGCCAGCGGACCGCCGGCCGCGGTGCTGATCGAGGCTTCCAAGCATGCGGATGTGTTGGTGGTCGGCACCCGGGGTCTGGGCGCGATCAGCGGCAAGCTGCTCGGCTCGGTGAGCGTACGGCTGGCCGGCAAGTCGGTGTGTCCGGTCTACATCGTGCCGCCGGAGTGGCGGGAGCACCCGGTGCCCGACGGTCACGTACTGGTCGGCGTCGACGGCTCCGAGCATTCCGACGCGGCACTGCACCTGGCCTTGGAGGAGGCGCGGCGGCGAAGGGTCGGGCTGACGGTGCTGACGGCCTACCACGTGCCGTGGCTGGCTCGTCCGGTCGAGCCGGAGGTGATCGCCGAGTTCGAGGAGTCGGAGCGCTGGCTGGCCGAAAAGACCATCATCGAGTCACTCGATCGGGTGAAGGGCCACTCCTACTCCGACGTGGAGATCGAACAGGTCACGGTCCAGGGAACACCGGCGGAGGCGCTGCTCGAGGCCAGCAGAACGGCCGAACTGACTGTGGTCGGCTCGCGCGGCCATCGCTCCTTCAGCCGGGCCATCCTGGGTTCGGTCAGCCGCACCCTGATGCAGGACTCGCATCGCCCCGTCGCCGTCGTCCACAAGCCGTCGAAGAAGCACCAGGAGTAAGGACTCCCGTCGCGCAGCGGAGTAGCGAGTGACGACTCCCGTCGCGAGCGGCCGTGAGGCGGAGCGAGGGCTCCTACTCGCACCCCGGCCAAGCGGACCCCGTCGCGAGCGGCCGAGAGCGAAGCGCGGCTCTGTCTGGACCGAGGAACGAGCAGACATGCTTTTCGTCTGCGAGTGACGAGGGAAGACAGAGTCTTGAGCGCGGAGTGAACAGCGAGTGACGACTGACGCCGACTAAAGAGCTTCTTCGGCGTCCATGATCGTGTAGGCGTAGCCCTGCTCGGCGAGGAAGCGCTGCCGGTGGGCGGCGAAGTCGGCGTCGACGGTGTCGCGGGCAACGACGGCCAGGAATCTGGCGGTGGTGCCCTCGGCCTTGGGTCGCAGCAGTCGGCCCAGTCGCTGGGCCTCCTCCTGTCGGGAGCCGAAGGCCCCGGACACCTGGATCGCGACTTGGGCTGACGGCAGATCGATGGAGAAGTTCGCCACTTTGCTGACCACCAGCAAGTCGACTTTGCCGGACCGGAATGCTTCGTAGAGCCGTTCGCGCTGTCTGACCGTCGTCTCGCCGGTGATCAACGGCGCGTCCAGCCGGGCGGCCAGGTCCTCGAGCTGGTCGACGTACTGTCCGATCACCAGAATCGGCACGCCGCGATGCTTGGCCACCAGGTCGACCACGACCTGCGTCTTGGACTCAGCCGTCGAGGCGAGCCGATACTTCACGTCCGGCTCGGCGACCGCGTACGTCATCCGCTCGGGCTCGCTCAAGGTGACCCGGACCTCGACGCAGTCCGCCGGGGCGATGTAGCCCTGCGCCTCGATGTCCTTCCACGGGGCATCGTAGCGCTTCGGTCCGATCAGTGAGAAGACATCGCCCTCCCTGCCGTCCTCGCGCACTAGCGTCGCGGTCAATCCGAGCCGCCGCCGCGCCTGCAGATCGGCGGTCATCCGGAAGACCGGAGCCGGCAGCAGGTGTACCTCGTCGTAGATCACCAGGCCCCAGTCGCGAGCCCCGAACAACTCCAGGTGCGGGTGGACGCCGCCGCGCTTGGTGGTGATCACCTGGTACGTCGCGACGGTCACCGGTCGGATCTGCTTCCTGGCCCCGGAGTACTCACCGATCTCGTCGGCGGTCAGCGAGGTACGGCGCAAGAGCTCGTCGCGCCACTGCCGGGCCGAGACGGTGTTGGTCACCAGGATCAGCGTGGTCGCCTGCGCATGTGCCATCGCGGCGGCGCCGACCACGGTCTTGCCGGCACCACAAGGCAGCACCACCACACCGGAACCGCCGTGCCAGAAGGAGTCCGCGGCCTGCTGTTGGTACGGCCGCAACTCCCAGCCGTCCTGTTCCAGCGCGATCGCGTGCGCCTCGCCGTCGACGTAGCCGGCCAGGTCCTCAGCCGGCCAGCCCAGCTTGAGCAGCACCTGTTTCAGGTGACCGCGCTCGGAGGTGTGCACCACCACGGTGTCGTCGTCGAGCCGCGCGCCGACCAGGCCCTTGACCTTGGCCGAGCGCAGCACCTCGGTCAGTACGGCACGATCGGTGCTGACCAGCACCAGTCCCTGGGTGGGGTGCTTCTCCAGCCGCAACCGGCCGAACCGGTCCATCGTGTCCGCGACGTCGACCAGCAGCGAACTCGGCACCGGATAGCGGCTGTAGGTGAGCAAGGTGTCCACCACCTGCTCGGCATCGTGCCCGGCGGCACGGGCGTTCCACAGCCCGAGCGGGGTCAGCCGGTAGGTGTGGATGTGCTCCGGGGCTCGCTCCAGCTCGGCGAACGGGGCGATCGCCATCCGGCACGCGTCCGCGTCGGGATGATCCACTTCGAGCAGCAGGGTCTTGTCGGACTGGACCACCAACGGTCCAGGGGTGCTGGTCGTCAAGAGTTGTCTTCCTTCAGGCCGGCGCTGTCGGTCGGGCTGGTGGTGTCGGTCGGGCTGGTGGTGTCAGTCGGGCTGGTGGTGTCAGTCGGGGTGGCAACGGAGGTGGAGCGGTCATCCGGCACCGCCTTCTCTTCCTGGTCGAGGAGGGCCGACGGACTCGGTCGGTCCACCAGCAAGGTCGGGCTCCAGGGTCCCTTGTTGCCGGCGGTGTCCACCGCGCGAACCTGGATGACATGGGAGTTGGAGTCGTTGAACCAGCCGACGCTGGCGTCGGTCTGCTGAGTCGTGGTCACGGTGAATCCGTTGACCGACACCTCGTACCACACCGATCCTCGGTCGTCGGTTGCTGCCGTCCAGGCGACGCCCAGTTGTTCTGAGTCCGCGCCGGTCGTCCACAACCGACTGATGACGGTGGGTGGGGCATGGTCGCTCGTCGGGTCGACCGCCGTGGCAGTCGGGCCGGTGCCTTCGACAAAGACCCGTTGGGTGGCAACGTCCTGGCTGGCCGCGGTGTCTGAGGTGGCTGGAACCGCCGAGTCGGCAGGGCTGAGGGGATCTGTCGCATCGGAAGCCATGACGGATCGCATACTGGCCATCGGGAGCGGGACCTGCGATGCCGCGGAGTTGCTTGCGGAGACGGCACTGCGAGCGCCCGTGAGGTCACCGGCCGCGGCGCCAGGTGGCGTGGTGCGCCCGTCCGACGGCGTGGTCGAGGTGCCGACTTGGCTCGACGAGCCACCCATGCTCGGCACCAGGTAGAGACAGCTGACGGCAACCAGGCAGACACCGAAGACCAGAAGTCTTCGGATCGTCGCTGGTCGCATCGAATCAGTCTAGGCCGGGGAGGGAACAATCGAGGACACTCTGGCCAACGGGATCGAGATCGGACGTCCATCTCGGGCGTCGACGCCGCTGACCACACCCGCGTCGGTGCCGATCTCGCGCAGTTCGCGGTGGGCGGGGCGGCCGTCGGCGGCGACGTAGTGGATCCGCAAGGTTTCGCCGGTCTGCCGTGCGGCAGCGATCTGTTCCAATGTCTGCGCGGTCGAGGCATCCGCGGTCGGGCCGACGGGCTCGCGGCGATGCTGGTGTCGGGTCCGTTCGCCCATCAGCACGGCGACCGCCGACTCGTTCGCCTGCACATCGGGTCGTGGCCGGTGTCCGCCCCGCCGGGGTGCGCGCAGCGGATCGGGGGCGGTGATCGATCCTCCGGAGGAGTCCTCGGCAGCGGGGCTGTGCCCGATGCGGTGCAGGAAGTCGACCATCTCGTACGGCTCCGCGGCCGAGATCAAGACTCCCGGCGCGAGCTCGCGCAGCCCGAGGACCGCGGCGTCAGGGTGGGCCAGGATCGCAGCGGTCTGGGCCTCGTCGGCCACCTGGACGTATGCGCGGGCCGGGCCGACCCTGATGCTGCCGTGCCGCCGGGCGACATCGTCGATCAGATAGGTCAGCGGCTGCGGCACCGCGGTGGCGGCATGGTGCTCCAACCAGCGATGGACCTCGGCCGCCGACCAACCGGCATCGAAGGCGCGCCGCAGGGAGCCGCTGCTGAACCGGAACACCGCGGCGCCGCCACGGGACTCCTGATCGGCCAGCAGCCGGAGTTCGCGGGCCAGTTGATAGGGAACCGGACCAGGCGCGACAGCGGTTAGATCGGCCTGCAGGATGACCTGTTCGACGGTGGCCGGAAATGCCTCGGAGAGTTCGGTGGGCACCGATTGGCTGTCGGCTGACAGCGCTGCCCGGCCCAGTCCGGAGACGGCCTGGAGACTGCTGATCCCGAGCCAGCCGGTCTCCCGCCAGGTCCAGGCCAGGACCGACTCCAACACGACGCCGCCCACGCGGACCAGCCGGGGAAGCCGCCAATCCACCGCGTTGCGTACCTGCTCGAGATCGATCGTGGTGCCGATCTCGGCCGCGGCGAGCAGGTCGAGTACCACGTCACGCACCGTGGCGGCTCCGGGTGCGGCGGATTCGGCCCCGAGGGGATGCCCGCCGGGTGCGCTGGACAGCCCGGGCAGCCGGTCACTGTGCCGCCAGGCCGCCGCCAGTGCCCGCCATCGATCGGCGGGCTCTCGCTCCGCCCATCGGTCGTAGTCGGCGGTCGGCAGCAGTCGCTGTCCGTCGCCGCCGGCGATCAGCTCGGCGGCAGCGGTGACCTCCAGCACGAACGCGGCATGGTCGTTGTCGGAGCCGAGAACTCGTGCCATGGCCGTGAGATCTCGAACTCCTAGGCCACCGTCTCGCAACAGCCGATACGCGGTCGTCTCCACAGTGTGGGCGAGCAGCTCCACGTCGTGGACGAGTCCGTATGCGGCACCGATCGCGGCCCGATCGACCAGCTGTGGGGTCCGGATCCGACCGGTCAACCTCGGCGCGACCGGCGGTACGGGCAGGGCGGTGAATCGTTGACCTCGTAAGTGCCAGGCCACCTCCCGCGGCAGCAGCACCATGTCGGGGCCGGCGGGGCGGAGCAACCGGCGGGCGAGCAGCTGTTCCACCGGGGTCCGCGCACCCTCGATGGTGACGACGCGGTCGGCACCTGAGACCGTACCGGCCGGACTCCACAACAGCCGTTCGACCACCAGGCGCGCCTCCGGCCCGGCTTCGGCCAGCAGCTCGTCGATCCGGTCGGCCGGAAGTGACCGTGGCGAGGGCGGCGCGAGTCCGCCGGGATAGGGGCCGAGGTGGTCGCGGACGGCTCGGACCAGGTGCAGATCGTGGTCGGCACCCCACAGCAGCGCCCGCTGCCGCAGGTCGTCGACCGCCGCGACGCAGTCGGCCTCGTCGGCCTGGAGCAGCTCTGCGAGGGTGGGCACGGAGCCCGGATCGGGCAGCGCCGCCAAGCCCTCGGCGACCAGCCGCTGCCAGGCGTTCAACGCGTCCAGGGCACGGCCGACCGAGTTCGTGGTCGTCGCCTGGGTCGACAGGTCGGCGATGTCGGTCGGGGTGGGGTAGGCCAGATCGGGGCGCAACGTGAACAACCGGGCCAGAGCCGGTTCATTCAGCTGCCGCAGCGATTCGGTCAGAGTTCGTGCGCTGTTCAGCCCGGTCGGCGGGCGTTCGTCCGTCGTGGTCACGATCAGCGACGCGGCCGGCGGCTGCCCGGTGGTGGATCGGGACGGCCCTGCCGGAGCGCCCGATAGGCCGAGATGACCGCCGCCGCGATCAGCACCCAGCTGCCGAAGCAGGCCCAACCAGCAACGGTGTCCCACCATTGTGAGAAGAGACCGTCCGCGGTCACCAGCGCCAGCAACCCGATCGCGCCGAGGAGCCCGAGGACGGCGCCGAAGGTCGCTCGAGTCGGCGTACGTCCGTAGGTCATCCGCCCGGCGAGCAGGTAGGCGACGACCACGGTGACCGGAGCGAGGATCCAGATCAGTCCGCCGATGGCCAGCGTGATCAGAACGCCCGGGGTGGCCGCGGCGAGCACCGTGCGCGCCGTCGGCGCGACCGGCGCGGTCGGCGGCTGCTGATAGCCAGGTCCGGGGACGAACCACTGCGGCGTGCCGGGCGCCGGGAAGGAGGCGTTGGCGGGCGGATAGGGCTGCGCCGGTGGTGGGGTGAGCGGATAGGGCTGCGCCGGTGGGGACCAATGTGCCGCGGCCCAGGCAGAGGAATCGGCGGTCACCACGCTCGAGACCACGTCGAACGGTTCGCTCGGATCGCGCTGCGCCGGCGGCACCGGCACGAGCTGGGCCAGTTCTGGGACAGGCTGGCTCGGGTCGGCGAAAAGCGGTCGCTCCAAGGGTGCGAGCGGCTGAGCCGGGTCCGCTGGTGGCGGCGCCAGATCGGACGGGTTGGCCGCTGGCGCGTCGAAGGCGTCGGGTCGCTCGAGGGGCGCGTACTCCGGCCCGTCTTCCCACGTCGCCATGCCGACCATCCTAGGCTGGCCGGCCGGCTCCGGTTCGGAGCGGCGGACGAACCCGCCTTGAGTGAGCTGCCGACGATCCTGCGCGAGTTCCGGCCGCTCTATCCACGGATCAATCTCGAATTGACCGTGACGCAGAGCGGCACCCAGCAGCGTCGGCTGAACGCTGGCCGGAGGGCTGTGCTGAGACCCTCGCTGAACTCGGTTGGGCGGGTATGTCGGAACCACTAGGCTGGGCGGACTGAGTACCAGATGTGCCTCGATCGGCGTCGGCCGACGGGGGTGTGCGAGCGAGGGTGGAAGTGCCAGTAGGCAAGGTGAGGTTCTATGACGCCGACAAGGGGTTCGGCTTCTTGACCAAGGACGGTGGCGGCGACGTCTACGTCCGGTCGACGGCGCTGCCTGCCGGAGTCACCACCCTCAAGCCCGGCCAGAAGGTCGAGTTCGGCGTGGTGGAAGGTCGGCGCGGCGAGCAGGCGCTGTCGCTGCGGCTGCTGGAGACCCCGCCGTCGCTGTCGAAGTCCCATCGCAAGCCGGCCGATCAGATGGCCGTCATCGTCGAGGATCTGATCAAGATGCTGGATGGCGTCGGCAATGGCTATCGCCGTGGTCGCCACCCGGACGCGAAGACCGCGGGCAAGGTGGCCAGCGTGCTGCGTGCCGTGGCCGACGAGCTGGAGCTGTAGCCGCCGATGAGCGCCCCGACGAGCGAGCAGGTGACCAAGCGTCCGCGTGCCACCCGAGCGGTCAAGACCGTCAAGGCCGACCAGATTGGAGTCGATGCGGTCGACCTGGCCCGGGCAGCGGCGGTCGAGGCCGCCGGTCCGATGGGTGTCGGTGAGCATCTCGGTTTCGAAGCTGACGCCGACCGGGTGGTCAGCCACTTCTTCGCCTGTCCGCATCCGGGCTATATCGGGTGGCGCTGGTCGGTGACCCTGGTCCGGGCGGCCCGGGCCAAGACATCGACGGTCAACGAGGTCGTGCTGCTGCCCGGCGACACCGCGCTGCTGGCGTCGTCCTGGGTGCCGTGGGCCGAACGAATTCAGCCCGGTGATGTGACGGCCGGGCTGCTGTTGCCGACCCCGGTCGAGGACCCGCGGCTCGAGCCCGGCTACACCGGTGGCGAGCAGGCGGCTGACGCCGATCCCGCCGAGGCCAGCCAGCTCCGCGCCGTGGTGGCGGAGTTGGGTCTGGGCCGTGAGCGAGTGCTGTCCCGGGAAGGCCGCGACGAGGCTGCCGAGCGCTGGCTGGCGTCGGCCGGCGGGCCGGACAACGAACTCACCCGGCAGGCCCCGGACGTCTGCGAGACCTGTGGCTACTTCGTCCGGCTCGGCGGCTCGTTGGGCACCCTGTTCGGTGCCTGTGCCAATGCGTACTCACCCTCCGACGCCCACGTGGTGAGCGTCGACCATGGCTGCGGCGGTCACTCCGGCGTCGTCGCCGAGGTCAAGGCCGAGGAACTGCCCGCCCCGGCCTGGGAGACCATCGCCTGGGACGAGCCGATCTCCCTCTTCGACTGAGCTGACCTGGGTCCGACTGAGATTGGGCGGCGGCTGCTGCTCGCCTTCCTAGACTGATCGACGTGCCAGACCGGACTCAGAGCAAGCCGGCGCCGACCGCAGTGCAAGCCGTCGGCGCAGCACGCCTGTTGGTCCTGGGCGCCGTCGCGATCGGGCTGGCCGTGCTGGTCGCCATCGCGATCCTGGGCACCAGCGGGGCGTTGGCGCCGGTCACGCCGGAGATCTTCGATCCGGGGGCAGCTGTCCGGTGGGGTCTGCCGATCGTCCGGGCGGTCCACGATCTCGCGGCCGCGGCGACCATCGGTCTGCTGATCGTCGGTACGTTCCTGGTTGCCCCGGAGTCGGCGCAGCAAGCAGGAGAACTGGAGGGCACCCGGCTGCGGATGATCCGGGCAGGTGCGGTCGCCGCACGCTGCTGGTTCGTCGCGGCGCTGCTCGTCGCCACCCTGACGGCGGCGGATGCGACCGGCTCGCCCTTGTCCGGGTCCGGCTTCCTCGCCCTCGCCTCGTCGTTCTGGACCCAGACCGAGCTCGGTCAATCGCTGATCGCCGTCTGTGTCGGCGTGGCACTGGCGGCGGTCGGCGCGACCACCGCTCGTACCGTTGTCGGCGGCGCCTGGGCCGCGGCGTTCGGACTGCTGGCTTTGGTCCCGCTGAGTCTGGGCGGACACGCCGCCGGCTCATTGGACCACGCCAACTCCGTCGACAGCCTGCTGCTGCATCTGGTCGGAGTCACCGTGTGGGTCGGCGGACTGGCTGCGCTGCTCGCCTTCGCCCGCCCACTGGGTGACCGGCTGCCGGTCGTTGCCGGTCGCTACTCGACCCTGGCTCTCTGGTGCTTCGTGCTGGTCGCCCTGTCCGGGCTGATCAATGCCTATTTGCGGCTCGGTGGGCTGGCCAA
This sequence comes from Microlunatus sp., assembly GCA_047605905.1. Lineage (GTDB taxonomy): Bacteria > Actinomycetota > Actinomycetes > Propionibacteriales > Propionibacteriaceae > Microlunatus. Next base: position 43,830 of record JASGEZ010000149.1, on the reverse strand, counting down.
TCTGGCGACCTCGTACGGCTGGTTGGTGATCGGCAAGTCCGTTGCGCTGTTGCTGCTCGGCACGGCGGGCTGGCTGCACCGCCGGTCCACGCTCCCCGGCATGACCGCCACCAAAGCTGCCGGAGCCGCTGGGAAGACCAAGGCGCACTGGTTCGCCCGGCTGGCCAGTGGCGAAGTTCTGGTGATGGCGGCCACCATGGGTCTGGCTGTGGCGCTGTCGCGCTCGGCGCCGCCGGTCAATCCGGTCATCGCCGATCCGGCGACCGCGCTGCTCGGCTATCCGCCACCGCCCCCGCTGACGTTGGCGACCTGGTTCACCCACGGCTATCCGTCGGTGCTGTGGCTGACCACCTGCGCCCTGATGATCGGTCTGTATCTGGCCGGCGTGATCGCGCTGCACCGGAATGGGGATCGCTGGCCGGTGCACCGCACGCTCCTGTGGGTCGCGGGCGCGCTGATGCTGGCCTTCCTGACCAGCGGGGGACCGGCGGTCTACGGCCGGACCTCGTTCAGCATGCACATGATCCAGCACATGTCGCTGATGGTGCCGGTGCCGTTGTTGTTGGTTTTCGGCGCCCCGGTCACCTTGGGACTGCGTACGCTGACCGCCCGGCCCGACAAGAGCTTCGGCCCGCGTGAGGTGCTGCTCTCGCTGGTCAACTCGCGCTATCTGGCGATCATCGGGCAGCCGGTCGTGGCGGCGGCCCTGTTCGTCGCCAGCCTGTTCGCGTTCTACTACACCAGGCTGTTCGACGTCGCGATGTTCACCCATCTCGGGCATCAGTTGATGACGGTCCACTTCCTGCTGGTGGGCTATCTGTTCATCTGGTCACTGGTGGGCATCGATCCCGGGCCGAAACGGCCGCCGTACCCGATTCGGCTGCTCATCCTGCTGATCACCATGGCCTTCCATGCCTTCTTCGGCCTGTCGTTGATGCAGTCGGCCGCCTTGATCGCGCCGGACTGGTGGCACGCGCTCGGCCAGACCGACGATGCCGCGCTGCTGGCCGATCAGCAGACCGGTGGCGGGATCACCTGGGGTGCTGGTGACATCCCGGCACTGCTGATCGGCCTCACCCTGATCATCCAGTGGGTGCGCAGCGATGCCAAGGAGACCAAGCGGAAGGACCGCCAGGCCGATCGTGACGGTGACGCCGAACTGAAGGCCTACAACGAGCGGCTGGCGGCCCTGGCCAAGAAGGACGCCGGGAAGTAGTCCTGCTCGCGGTGGGCCCCGGCCCGGCGATCGTCAGAGCGAGAACGCCTCGCAGTTGACGTTGGCCTCGCCCTCGAGGCACAGATCGTCGAAGCCGGCGCCGCCGTCGAGCTGGTCGAAGCCCGGCCCGCCGATCAGACTGTCGTTGCCGCCCCGTCCAAACAGCGTGTCGTTCCCACTGCCGCCGTTGAGCAGCCGTCCGCCGTCGAGAACGTCGCGATCGTTCCCGCCGAACAGCTTGTCGAAGTCGGACCCGATGATCGTGTCGTTCCCGTTATTGCCGTTCAGTCGAGCCTGGCTGGCGATGTGCTTGCTCACGATGGTGTCGTTGCCGGAGCTACCGAGCACCACGGCGAAGGTCGAGGTGTTCAGATCGACCCCGTCGTCGAGGTCGCCGGCGTTGATCCGGATCTCGTTGATGCCGGCCGCCGTACACATGACCGACTGCTGGCCGGTGCTCTGGCAACCCGCCCCGACAGCGAAGCCCGTGGTGTCGCGGACGGTGTAGAACAGTCCGTTGGCAGAGCGTTCGAGCTTGATGTTGTTGGTCGTCCCGGGTGCGGCGTTGACGTACAGGGTGTTCCCGCTCTTGAGCACTGCGGTGTTGCCCGCGGCATGTGCTGGGGCCGCCAATGCGCCGGCCGCGGATGCGGCGACGAGACTGGCTAGTCCGACCCGGAGGGTGGCGCGGAGGATGGAGGTCATATCGGTGCCCTTTCGGATCTTCCCGACCGCAACGGTTGCGGACGGTGAGCACCAACTCATAGCGGCGACCTCCGAGGCACGGACGCGCCGAGGGCGATCTCGGTAGCCTCCGGCTCCGACTTCGTAGCCGCTACCGAGATCGGCGCTGCCTGGTCTAGCTTGTCGTCCTCGCCGGGCGCCACCGGGCCGTCCCGGGCGACGTACAGGTCGAGGCGCTCGTCTTCGCCCAGGTAAGGGTCGCTGGGTCTGTTTCCGTGGTCGCAGAGGACGCCGGCAGCTGTCGGCGTACTGGGACCGCGGCCCGCACGTGAACGCTGAGTAGCCAGTTCGAAACGCGCGTCGGCAAAATGGGCGTATGAGCGTCGAGACCGACCGTGCTGCCGGCGCCGAGGGATCCGAGCAGCGAGTGATCACTGCCGTGCACCGGTTGTCGCGACGGCTGAACCGATGGTACGACCAGCAGCTCGCCGAACTCGGCGTGTCGGGTGGGGAGTGGGCGGTGCTGAGCGAGATCGTCCGGTCCGACGAGCACTGGCTGACTCCGACCCAACTCGCCGCTGCGGCACACGTGGCGCCGTCCTCGATGACTCATCGGCTGGACCGGATGGTCGAGCGGGATCTGGTCCAGCGCACGCCCGATCCGAGCAAACGGACCAGGGTCGTGGTCGAGCTCACCCCGGCCGGCTGGGAGCTGTACGAGACCGTGATTCAGGAAGCGAATCTGGTCGAGGCCGATCTGATGCGTGGGCTGACCGCTCGGCAGGTAGACGAGTTGGCGTACCTGCTGGAGGAGTTGTTGTCCGGATTCGACCCTGAGGGGTCAGTTCGTCGCCGTGCCGGAGTTCGCGCGGCGTCGGCGGCCGCGGCGCCGCAGCAGGGTGTAGCCGAGACCGAGCAGCCCTAGCGTCAGCCCACCGATCCCGACTCCCAGCCACCAGCCGTCGCCATTGGCAGTCAGCCGGTCGTAGCAGAGCGCCATGATCACGGTGGCGATCGCGAACAGCGCACTGCCGAGGGTCGCTGCCTGTGCGCCGTCGACGTCGAGCGGTGGAACCTCCGCCTGCCGGATCAGGTGCGACTCCTCGGGTTCGCTCACACCGTGGAGCCTATGCGGGCCTGGGTCGGGCCCGGACGCACCCGGGCCGGGTTTCGGGACGGGGCCGCCGTAGGGTACGCCGGCAATTTCCACCCATGGATGGGAACTGTCGTCCGATCGCCGGCGTACGCGCCGAAAAGCCGCCCGCGGATGGAAATTGCCGCGCCGGTCAGGGCAAGCCGGCTGGAAGATCCGCCCATGGGTGGAAATTGCCGGTCCTTGGGCGGCGCACTGAGCGGATCCTGGTTGTATTTAGCATTGCTAAGTAATACTGTAGGGGTGTGTCCACGTACGAGTCCATGCTGCAGCTTGCCGGCGAACTCCGTCCGGCCGTCTTTCGGCTGGCGAGGCATCTGCGGCAGGCGCGGGCGGATGACGAGGAGTTGACTCCGAGCCAGCTGTCGGCGATGGGGGTGCTCGCCCGGGAGGGAGAGCTGCAGATCGGTGAGCTGGCCGCGCGCGAGCAGGTTCGTGCGCCGTCGATGACCAGACTCGTCGACCACCTCGAGTCGCGGGGGCTGATCCGGCGCAGTCAGAGTCCGACGGATCGCCGGGCTTGTGTGCTCGAGCTGACCGAGCACGGACTCGAGCTGCTGGAGGCCAACCGGCAGCGTCGCAACGACTGGCTGGTGGCCCGGTTGGAGAGGCTCACCGAAGCCGAACGCCGGACGTTACGGGAGGCCGTGCCACTGCTGCTCAGGCTGACCGAGAGCTGAGCCATGACCCCGATTGCCCACTAGCCCGATTGCCCGTAGGAGGCGAATCCCACGACCACCACCCAGACCAACGCAGGCCAGACCAACACCGACCAGACCAACGAGAGCCCCGAACCGCCCGCGGTCGAGCAGAAGGGCAGCATGTTCGCGGCCCTGGCCGTACCCAACTTCCGCATCTATGTCACCGGTTCTTTCGTCTCCAACATCGGCACCTGGATGCAACGGGTGGCTCAGGACTGGCTGGTCCTTGAGCTGTCCGGTGGCTCCGGCCTGGCGATCGGCATCACCACCGCCTTGCAGTTCCTGCCGATGCTGCTGTTGTCGGCGTACGGGGGACTGGTCGCCGACCGGCTCGAGAAGCGACTGGTTCTCCGCGTCACCCAGGCTTGGCTGGCGATCTGCGCCGGCACCCTGGGCGTACTCGCAATCACCGGGGTCGCCACCACCGAGATCGTCTTCGTGGTCGCCTTCGCCTTCGGACTGGGGACCGCCTTCGACAATCCGGCGCGGCAGGCCTTCGTCTCCGAACTCGTCGGTCGGGACCGGCTGCCGAACGCGATCGCGCTCAACTCCGCCACGTTCAACGCGGCCCGGATCGTCGGCCCGGCCGTGGCCGGCCTGGTGATCGGCGCCTTCGGTTCCGGCTGGGCGATCCTGTCGAACGCCATCACCTATCTGGCCTTCATTGCCGCCCTGCTGATCATCGACCCGCGGCGGTTGCAGCCGAGCCCGGTGACCAGCCGCGGCAAACGGCAGATCCGGGAGGGACTGGCGTACGTCGTTCAGCGCGCCGACATCCTGCTCGTGCTGCTGATCGCCTTCTTCGTCGGCACCTTCGGGATGAACTTCCAGCTCACCTCGGCCCTGATGGCGCAGCAGGAGTTCGGCAAGGGACCGGAGGAGTACGGCATCCTCGGCACCTTCATGGCGGTCGGCTCGCTGGCCGGGGCACTGCTGGCGGCGCGTCGGACGCAGGCGCCGCGGGCGCGGTTCGTGGTGTTCATGTCGATGGCCTTCGGCGCGGTCGAGATCGTCGCCGGTCTGATGCCGAGCTATGTGACGTACGCGGCGATCCTGCCGGTGATGGGGCTGGCCGCACTGCTCACCCTGACCGCGTGCAACGCCTTGGTGCAGATGGCGGCCGATCCGCAGCTGCGCGGTCGGGTGATGGCGCTCTACATGATGGTGTTGATGGGCGGTACGCCCGTCGGTGCGCCGCTGATCGGCTGGATCGGGGAGGCATTCGGTCCGCGCTGGACGCTGATCGGCGGCGGTGCCCTGACGATTTTCGGCGTGCTGCTGGCGGTGGCCGTGATCAGCCACCGCGAGCACCTGTCGATCACCGCGGCTTTGCGTGAGCTCCCGCATCCGCATCTGACGCGGTCAGCCGACTGATCGTGACCCTGGACCGCTGATCCGCCGGGCTCGTTGGCTGCATGACGACAGCGCTGGTGACGGTACGCGGTGAGGCGGAGTTGGACCTGGAACCGGCCGAGCAGCGGGTCGGCGCGCAGGTTACGGTGCGGTTCCAATTGGCTCACGACTGACTGCCGCGGGGCCGATCGCGGCCAAGACCCTGTCCACGGTTCCAGGGACGGTAGCGGCGGAATGCGGCGCGGCGGATAGATTCTCGATCATGTTCTCCAAGGTCCTCGTCGCCAACCGTGGTGAGATCGCCGTCCGGGCTTTCCGGGCCGCGTACGAGCTCGGTGCCGCCACCGTCGCTGTCTATCCGTACGAGGACCGCAACGCGGTGCACCGGATCAAGGCCGACGAGGCGTACCTGATCGGGGAGCACGGCCACCCGGTCCGGGCCTATCTGGATGTCAGCGAGATCATCCGGGCCGCCCGTGAGTCGGGGGCGGATGCGGTCTATCCCGGCTACGGTTTCCTCAGCGAGAACCCGGAGTTGGCGCGCGCCTGCCAGGAGGCCGGGATCGCGTTCATCGGCCCACCACCGGACGTGCTGGAACTGGCCGGCAACAAGGTCCGAGCCCTGGCGGCAGCCAAGGCCGCCGGCATCCCGACGCTGAAGTCGACCCCGCCGTCGTCCGACATCGACACTCTCGTCGCCGGTGCCGAGGAGATCGGCTTCCCGGTGTTCGTCAAGGCCGTGGCCGGTGGCGGTGGCCGTGGCATGCGCCGGGTCGACACTGCCGAAGCGCTGCCTGAGGCGCTGAGCGCGGCGATGCGGGAGGCCGAGGGCGCGTTCGGCGACCCGACGGTCTTCATCGAGCAGGCGGTCGGCCGCCCTCGGCACATCGAGGTGCAGATCCTCGCCGACACGACCGGGCATGTGATGCACCTGTTCGAGCGCGACTGCTCGATCCAGCGGCGGCACCAGAAGGTCGTCGAGATCGCGCCGGCGCCGAACATCTCCGAGGAACTGCGCCAGGCACTCTGCGCCGACGCCGTGCAGTTCGCCCAGTCGATCAACTACTCCTGCGCGGGCACGGTCGAGTTCCTGGTCGAGACCGAGGGACCCCGCGCCGGTCAGCACGTGTTCATCGAGATGAACCCGCGGATCCAGGTCGAGCACACGGTGACCGAGGAGATCACCGATGTCGACCTGGTGCAGTCGCAGCTGCTGATCGCATCCGGCTCGTCGCTCGCCGATCTGGGCCTGAGCCAGGATTCGGTGCGGATCAACGGTGCTGCGCTGCAGTGCCGGATCACCACCGAGGACCCGATCAACGGGTTCCGGCCCGACACGGGCACCATCACGGCGTACCGCTCCGCCGGCGGGGCCGGAGTCCGACTGGACGGCGGCACAGTCGACACCGGGGTCGAGATCAGTCCGCATTTCGACTCGATGCTGGTCAAGCTGACCTGTCGTGGTCGAAACTTCACTGCCGCCGTGGCCCGCTCCCGGCGTGCGCTGGCGGAGTTCCGGATCCGCGGAGTCAGCACCAATATTCCTTTCCTGCAAGCGGTGCTGGCCGATCCGGACTTCATCGCCGGCGATCTGTCGACGGCTTTCATCGAGCAGCGGCCGGAGCTGCTGACCACTCACATCCCGGCCGACCGCGGCACCCGGCTGCTGCGCTGGCTGGCCGAGACGACCGTCAACCGCCCTTACGGTGTGGCTCCGACCCTGCTCGATCCGCGGGAGAAGCTGCCGTCGGGGGTGGATCTGTCCAAGCCGTCGCCGGACGGTTCGCGGCAGCGGCTACTGGCTCTCGGGCCGGAGGGGTTTGCTGCCGATCTGCGGGCCCGGACCAGTGTCGAGGTCACCGATACCACCTTCCGCGACGCACACCAGTCGCTGCTGGCGACTCGGGTGCGGACCAAGGACCTGCTTCGGGTCGCCCCGTATGTGGGCCGCACCACGCCGGAGCTGTTGTCGGTGGAGTGCTGGGGCGGGGCGACGTACGACGTCGCACTGCGCTTCCTGCAGGAGGACCCGTGGGAGCGGTTGGCGACGCTGCGCTACAACATGCCCGGGTTGTGTCTGCAGATGTTGCTGCGGGGGCGGAACACCGTCGGCTACACGCCGTACCCGACGAAGGTCACCACCTCCTTCGTCGCGGAGGCCGCGGCCGTCGGCATCGACATCTTCCGGATCTTCGACGCCCTCAACGACATCGAGCAGATGCGGCCGGCGATCGAGGCGGTGCGGGAGACCGGCACCACGGTCGCCGAGGTCTCACTGTGCTACACCGCTGATCTCAACGATCCCGGCGAGACGCTCTACACGCTGGACTACTACCTGCGGCTGGCCGAGGCCAGCGTCGAGGCCGGCGCGCACATCCTGGCGATCAAGGACATGGCCGGACTGCTGCGGCCGCCGGCCGCGCGCAAGCTGGTGACCGCGCTGCGGGAGCGGTTCGATCTGCCGGTGCATCTGCACACCCACGACACCGCGGGCGGCCAGCTCGCCACGCTGCTGGCTGCGGTTGATGCCGGCGTGGATGCCGTTGATATGGCGTCGGCTCCGATGTCCGCGACCACGTCGCAGCCGCCCGCCTCCGCTCTGGTCGCGGCGTTGGCCAATACCGAGCGGGCGACCAACCTGGATCTGCGGGCGGTGATGGACCTGGAGCCGTACTGGGAGGCCGTGCGCAAGATCTACGCCCCCTTCGAGTCCGGGCTGCCGTCGCCGACCGGCCGGGTCTACGACCACGAGATCCCTGGTGGCCAGCTGTCCAATCTGCGGCAGCAGGCGATCGCGCTGGGGCTGGGTGACCGGTTCGAGGACATCGAGTCGACCTACGCGGCCGCGTCGCGGATTCTGGGCCGGCCGACCAAGGTGACGCCATCGTCGAAGGTGGTCGGCGATCTCGCGCTGTCGCTGGTGGCGATCGGTGCCGATCCAGCGGACTTCGAGGCCAATCCGGGCAACTACGACATCCCGGACTCGGTGATCGGCTTCCTGAACGGCGAGCTGGGCGATCCACCCGGTGGCTGGCCGGAGCCGTTCAGGACCAAGGCGCTGGCTGGGCGTTCGATCCCGGTACGTGACGTCGAGCTGGCCGAGGACGATTCGCGGGCGCTGGACGAGCCGGGCGTCGGGCGGCAGCAGACCCTGAACCGGCTGCTCTTCCCCGGGCCGGCCAAGGAGTTCACCAAGGCGCGGACCACCTACGGCGAGGTCGGACGACTGGACACACTCGACTATCTGTACGGGCTGCGGACCGGCGACGAGCACAACGTACCGCTGGGCAAGGGTGTCAGTCTGATCCTGGGCCTGGAGGCGATCGGCAGCGCCGACGAGCGCGGCATGCGGACCGTGATGTGCACCCTGAACGGTCAGCTGCGACCGATCCGGGTGCGCGACACATCGATCAAGGTCGACATCAAGGCCGCCGAGAAGGCCGATCCGAGCCGGCCGGGTCATGTGGCAGCGCCGTTCGCCGGCGTGGTCTCGGTAGCCGTCGCCGAGGGCGCTCAGGTCGAGGCCGGGCAGACCGTGGCGACCATCGAGGCGATGAAGATGGAGGCCGCGATCACCACCCCGATCGCCGGCACCGTCCAGCGGCTCGCCATCGGCTCCGTCCAGCAGGTCGAGGGCGGCGACCTGGTCGTCGTGGTGACCCCGGCGGCTTGATCCCAGGCGTTCCTGCTCGATCTTGTCGGCTTTGCTCGATCTGCACACCGAGCAAAGCCGACAAACCCGAGCAGGAATGTGTCTGCCGCCCCGGTCGGACTGGTCGGCTCAGTTGGCCCAGAAGCCGACCAGGTCCGGCACCGGGCGACCGAGGGTGCCGGCGACGTGGGACCAGTGCACGAAGCCGTCCAGCCAGCCGACCAGGTTCGACACCAGCTCACGCTGCTCGTCGGTCTTGATGGCCGGGCCGGCGGCTCGGTAGGCGTCGGCCATGGCCAGCGCCTTGGCGTGTCGATGCCAGCCGACGGTCAGACCCTGCACCGGAATCAGTCGTACGCCGGTGTTCGAGGCCAGCAGGTGCCCGATCCCGACGGCCGCTGCCACCCCGCCGCGGGCCAGGGCGAAGTCGAGGTCCTCCAGCGACTGCGGATCGAGCGGCAGCCGGGTGGAGCCCCAGGCTCGGTACGCTGCCAGCGCCTCGAGCACTCGCCAACTGGCGCCCATCCGATCGGGATGGATGTAGGCACCGGCGAGCAGGACGTCCACGTCATGCGGCACCGGATCGGTGGCGCCGACGATCGGTGCGTCGGGCGGCCTGCGGAACAGGGGTCCGAGTTTGCCGAGCAGCCCGGTGGATTTCGGTGGGATCGGCGGGGCGAACGCCCGCCGGGCGGCCTCGCGCAGCTCCTCGGTCAGCGGGCCCGCGCCGATGATGCCGCGCAGCTCTTCGATGCCGATGGCGTAGAGACGCAGCTCGCCCATGGAGTTACCGTAATCGGTCGGTGTGCCCCCGGCCCGGCCAGTGCTCCTATCCTGGCCAGGTGAATCCGCGCGTACGCCGTCTCATCGTCTCCGGCGTGCTCGTGGCCCTGCTGGTGGTCGTGGTGGTCGCGGCAGTCTGGCAGCGCGTGGCCGGCTGAGGCCGTCGCCTCCTGCCATCCCACCAGACGCCCGGCTATCCCCAGACGGCCGTCGCGCCGGCGTGCCCGATCCGGGCGACCTGCACCACGCTGATCACGGCGGTCGCCACGGTGACGATGGCCGCGACGAGCCGCGCGATGCGGCCCGACGGTTGTTGTCTGTCGATCAGTCGCTGGGAGATCATCACGGCCAACGTGCTCAGGAACAGCAAGATGACCCACACCAGCAGCTGACCACCGATGGCGATGTGTGCCTCGAGCAGGGGGCTGTGCTGGGGGAGGCTGGCGGCGAGGGCCTCGCCGGCCTTCTGCGCGACCAGAGTGCTGGCGGCGCCGGCGAAGGCGAAAGCCACGGTGAGCCAGCCGTACCGCTTCCGTGCCGCGCTCCAAACGCTGATCGCGATGCCGCCCAACGCGGCCAAGGGGACCAGTACGACGACGGCGTGTACGACGAGGGGATGCAACGGCAAGCCCATGATCTCCATAGTTGAAGTCTAAACCAACACCGGTCGACGCGACTGTGAACGAGCTGTGAGTACGAGATGTCCCGTACGCTCCCTCCCAGCACACCTGCCGTAGAGAGGGATCCCGCGATGGAGCCGCCGCACCGAGGTCGCCCGACGAGACGTCACCCGACCGGGTCGAGGCCGGCAAGGTGTCCTCGGCTGCCGGGCCGGGTTCGGCGTGCGTCACTGCGTGCTGCCGTGGTGGCGGTGCTCGCGGCCCTGGTCGGCTGGCTGGCCGTCCTGCCTGCGGTTGCGGAGACCACCGAGTTCACGATCCGGGATGAGCGGATCGCAGAGTCGTCCGGACTCGCCGCCGACGCGGCGGACAGCCGTTACTGGACGGTCAACGACTCCGGCGACAGCGGAATCGCGTACGCGCTGGACGAGGAAGGCGAGACCGAGGGCACCCTCGAGTTCAGGGCAGATCCGGTCGATGTCGAGGCCGTCGCCTTCCATCGCGGTCGGCTCTATGTGGCCGACATCGGCGACAACGGCAAGCGCCGCGAGTTCGTCACGGTCTATTTCTTCGACGATGCCGCGCCCGCTACCGGTCCGGTCTCCTACATGGCCTACGACTTCTCCTACCCAGACGGCGCACACGACGCGGAGACCCTCCTGGTCGACGGAAGCGGGCGGCTGTTCATCGTGACGAAGGGCGTGAAGGCCGGCATCTACGCCGCACCGGCCGATCCGTCGCGGCAGGGGGTCAACGAACTGAAACGGGTCGGCGACGCGCCGACGCTGGTGACCGACGGCACCGTGCTCCCGGACGGCCGGTACGCGCTGCGCACCTACTTCTCGGTGGAGATCGTCGATCCGGCGTCGTACAAGGTCGTCGCCCGCGCCGCCGCTCCGGCGCAGCGACAGGGCGAGTCGATCACCACCACTTTCGACGGCAGCGCGCTGCTGCTCGGCAGCGAAGGCTCCCGGTCCAAGGTGCTCCGGGTCGACATCCCCACCTCCGTGGCCGAGGTGTCGACCCCGTCCGCTTCGCAGAGCCGGACTCCGAGCGCCAGTCCGACCGCGACGCCGACGTCGCCGAGCCCCAAGCCGACGGCCACCGCATCGGCGAGCTCGGCCGACGGCGATTCTGAGGACGCCGAGGACGAGTTGACCGATACCGCCACCGGGAATGGTTCTCCGCTGAGCGGCGCCGGCACCCTGGCCGCCCTCGGGATCGCCGCCCTGGTTGCCGTCGTAGCCGGTGTGGTTGTGGTGATCATCCGCAAGGATTGAGCGGACTCATCAAAGCCGCTCGATCACCCAGTCGATGCAGGAGCAGAGGGCGCTGACATCGTCGGGATCGACGTTGGGGAACATGCCGACCCTCAGCTGGTTGCGGCCCAGTTTGCGATAGGGCTCGGTGTCGACGACGCCGTTCGCCCGCAGCACCCGCGCAATGGCAGCCGCATCGACGCCGTCGAAGTCGATGGTGCCGACGACGGGGGACCGTAGGGCCGGGTCGGCGACGAACGGGGTCGCGTAGGGGGCTGCCTCGGCCCAGGCATACAGTCGGCTGCTCGAGTCGTCAGTGCGCTGCGCCGCGTACGCCAGCCCGCCCTGGGCGTTGAGCCAGGCCAACTGCTCCCGCATCAAGAACAGCGTCGCGATGGCAGGTGTGTTCAGCGTCTGGTCGCTGCGCGAATTCTGCACCGCCGTCGCCAGACTCAGTGTCGCGGGAATCCACCGATCGGTGGCCGCGATCTCGGCGACCCGGTCGAGCGCGGCGGGCGACAGCAGCGCGAACCACAGCCCGCCCTCGGAGCCGAAGCTCTTCTGCGGCGCGAAGTAGTAGACGTCGGTCTCAGCCACGTCGATCCTGGTGCCGCCGGCGGCGGAGGTGCCGTCGATCACCATCAGTGCCTCGTCGTCGGCACCGGTCACCCGGCGTACGGGCGCGATCGCACCGGTGGACGTCTCGTTGTGCGGCCAGGCGTAGACATCGGCATCGGGGACCGCGGCCGGCACGGCGACCGACCCCGGATCCGCCGTGACCACCGACGGGTCAGCGAGATGGGGTGCCGCCTTCGCGGCAGCGGCGAACTTGGCCGAGAACTCCCCGAAACTGGCGTGGGCGCTGCGGCGCCGGATCAGCGAGGACACCGCAATGTCCCAGAACTGGGTCGCCCCGCCGTTGCCGAAGACGACCTCGTAGCCGTCCGGCAGCGCGAACAGCTCCTCGAGACCGACCTTCACCTCGGCCACCAGGCGTTTGACCGGGGCCTGCCGGTGCGAGGTGCCCATCAGTGAGGTGCCGGTCGCCGCCAGGGCCGTCAGGGATTCGGGTCGTACCTTCGCCGGTCCGGAGCCGAAGCGTCCGTCGCGGGGCAGCAGGTCGGAGGGGATCACGAGTCCGGTCACTGCGGCATTCTCTCAGCCTTCACCTTGTGGGCACGCGTGCTGGAAGACTGGCGGCATGGGTGTTCCTGATCTGGCTGCCGAACGCATGGACTACCTCGGAGATCATCTGCTGGAATCGGACGCCCCGGACGAGCCGTTCCTGCTTTTTCGGACCTGGCTGGCTGAGGCGTTCGCTGCTCGAGACCGGGGCGAACTCGCCGAGCCGACGGCGATGGTGGTCGCTACGTGTGCCGACGGTCGGCCGCGCTCCCGGACCGTGCTGCTCAAGGAGCTCAGCGCGGAGGGGTTCGTCTTCTTCACCAACTACGACTCGGCCAAGGGCACCGAACTCACCACGGACCCGCAGATCGCCCTGCACTTCGGCTGGTACGCGATGCACCGTCAGATCCGGATCGAAGGCGTCGCCGAGCGTGTGCCGCGAGCGGAGTCGGAGGCATATTTCGCCACCCGGCCGCGTGGTTCGCAGCTGGGTGCCTGGGCTTCGGCGCAGTCCTCGCCGGTGCAGTCGCTCGAGGAGTTGCAAGCCGCGTACGCAGCCGCCGAGACCCGGTTCGCCGGCCGTGAGGTGCCCTGCCCGGATCACTGGGGCGGCTTCCTGGTTCGGCCGACCGTGATCGAGTTCTGGCAGGGTCAGCCCAGCAGGATGCACGATCGACTCTGCTACCGGATCGGCGACGGGGCCCGGGAAGGTGGGCGCTGGAGGCTGACCCGGCTGGCCCCGTGACTCCTAGAACGCGACAAACCCGCGAACTGTCGTGGTCGAACTGAGCTGGTGCTCGGCTCCGGCCACGGTCGGGGGACGAGTCCGATGTTCGCGGGTTCGGGTGTTGGCTGTGAATTAGCCGGCCACTACGGACCGACCTGCACAGGTCGCGCAGCGGCTAACTGGCCGCCACCTCACAAGTCCAATAAGCCTTCATGTCTTTGGACCACCTCCTCTCCTGTGTACGCACCACCGTAGGTCGGGCGCTCAGGCCGGTCAACAGATTTCCGAGCAGGATCAAGCAAGGATGATCTCGACGCCCTTGCCCTCCAAGGTGGCCACCATGTCGGGATCGGCCGAGTCGTCGGTGATGATCGCGGAGACCTCGTCGACATGGCAGATCCGGGAGAAGCCGACGTGGCCGAGCTTGGATGCGTCGGCGACCACGACGGTCCGTTTGGCCTGGGTGACCATGACCCGGTTGATGGCGGCCTCGTCCTCGTCGTAGGTGGTGATGCCGGCCGCCGGATCGACTCCGATCGCACCGAGGAAGCAGAGATCCGGAGTGAGCTGGCTCAAGGTCTCGGTGGCCAGTGCCCCCACCAGTTCATAGCTTTGCGGCCTGGCGACTCCGCCGCAGACCACGATCTTGATGAACGGCCGCACCGTCAATTCGGTGGCGATGTTGATCGCGTTGGTGACCACGGTGACGCCGTTGTGCAGCGCCGGCGACCCCGAGATGGCCCGGGCGACTTCGACGGTGGTGGTGCCACCGTTCAACGCCAGCGTGCAGCCCGGCCACATCAGCTCCACCGCCCGCTCGGCGATCCTGGCCTTGGCCTCACCCCGGCTGATCGACTTGTAGCGGAGCGGCAGGTCATAGCTCGTGGTGTTGGGGACCGCCCCACCATGCGTACGCGACAGCAGCTGCTGATCTGCCAGATAATCGAGATCGCGTCGGATCGTCGCGGCGGACACGCCGAAGTGATCCGCCGAGCGTTCGACGTCGATCCGGCCGTGTGCGACGAGCATCTCAAGGAGAGATGACAAACGCTCGGCCCGGGTCACATGCCGCATGATATGTTCATATCTGCGTGTTTGGGAAGTAAAACAAACAGCTGAACACATCCAACTGCCAGATGAATCGGCCGGATCCATCAGCGGTCGCGCGGAACAAAGACCCGGGAGAACAGCGCCATGACGTTCGTCGAAGCCGAGATCGCCTCCCAGCCGGACTGCTGGCGGCAGACCATCACCGTCGCCCGAGGGCTGGCCGGCACGAGCGAGCTGGGCAACCCCGGGGAGCGGCTGGCGCTGGTGGGCTGCGGGACCTCCTGGTTCGTCGCCCAAGTGGCGGCGGCCTGGCGCGAGGGCGCCGGCCTGGGGGAGACGGATGCGTTCACCGCCTCCGAGGTGCCCCATCGGCCGTACGACCGGATCATCGCGATCACCCGGTCCGGCACCACGACTGAGGTGCTGGAACTGCTGGACCGGGTCAGGGGGTCGATCCCGACCACGGTGATCCTCGGCGACCTCGACACGCCGGCCCCGCAGGCGGCCGACACCGTCGTCGATCTGTCCTTCGCCGACGAGCAGTCGGTGGTTCAGACCCGGTTCGCGACCAGTGCCATGGTGCTGTTCCGGACCGCCTGGCGCGGCGATGTCGACGGCCTGCCGGAAGCTGCCGCGGCGGCCATCGCCGCTGACCTGGATCCGGCGTGGCCGGCCGCCGAGCAGAGCACCTTCCTCGGCCGGGACTGGACGATCGGGCTGGCACACGAGGCCGCCCTGAAGTTCCGGGAGACCTCCTCGTCCTGGGCGGAGTCCTATCCGGCGACGGACTACCGGCACGGCCCGATCTCGATCGCGGCCCCGGGACGTACGGTCTGGATGTTCGGCGAGCCACCCACCGGCCTGGCCGCCGAGGTGGCCGCGACGGGCGCTACCTGGATTGCCGACGAGCGGGACCCGCTGGTGCAGCTGGTGACCGTGCAACGGGTCGCGGTGGCTCGGGCGCTCGCTTTGGGAGTGAATCCAGACGAGCCCCGCAGTCTCACTCGCTCGGTCGTCCTCCCCGGCTGAATAGTAGTCACGAATGTCTTCTAGCGGGGAGGTCGTCGTCGCCGTCGATCTCGGTGGCACGCTGACCAAGATCGGGTACGTGACCGCGTCCGGCGACATCACCGATGTCCGGCGGGTGGAGACCAGACTCGACGACCAGGGCGCTGTCCCGCCGGTCTGGCTGGCCGATCTGATCAATGGCGCCGCCCAGGAACGTCCTGAGTTGACGACGGTGGGGTACGGGTTCGTCGCCCCCGGCATCATCGACGCCGCGTCGGGCGTGGTCCGGGTGGCCCCCAACATAGGTTGGCGTGACATGCCGATTCGGGACCTGCTCGATGGCCGGACCGGTCTGTCCGGCGCGATCGGTCACGATGTGCGCGCCGGCGGTCTGGCCGAGTGGCGACTCGGGGATCACCCGCAGGTCGACAACCTGCTGTTCCTGCCGTTGGGCACCGGGATCGCCGGCGCGGCCATCGTCGACGGTCGGCTGCTGGAGGCGGGTGGATTCGCCGGCGAGATCGGCCATCTCCACGTGTCGGTGGCCGATCAGCACTGCGCCTGCGGCGCCTACGGCTGCCTGGAGACGGTTGCCTCGGCGGCCGGCGTGGCCCGCAGCTACCGGCACACCACGGGGTTCCGACGTAGCGCCCTGGAGGTCGCCGAGCTTGCCCGGCACGGCGACCAGGCCGCCTTGCAGGCGTTCGCCGTCGCGATCGCCGGGCTGGCGGAGGCACTGGCGGCGTACGCGGCGCTGCTGGCCCCGGAAGTCGTGATCATCGGTGGCGGGTTGTCCGGGGCTGCCGACCTGATCATGGACGAGCTGGCCGAGGCTCTGGACGACCGGTTGTCCTTCCACCGCCGACCGCAGCTGACGGTCGCCAGTCTGGGCTCGGACGCCGGCGTACGCGGTGCCGGCCTGCTGGGATGGGAGCACCTTCGATGAGCGAGCACGCGACCAGACTTCGTTGCCGCCACCTGGTGACGGCAGCGCATGGGGTGCTGGACGGCGCCGTGCTGGTGATCGCGGACGGCGAGATCATCGGCATCGAGTCGGCCGACTCGCACTCGTCGACCTTCCCGGTGACGGAGGAGATCGACGGCTGGGTGGTGCCCGGGTTCGTCGACACCCACGGCCACGGTGGTGGGGGAGCGACCTACGCGACAACCGACCCCGACGAGGCTCTCGCGGCCCGGCGGTTCCATCGTGAGCACGGTACGACGACCGCGATCGCCAGTCTGGTGACCGCCGAGCTGGACGTCCTGATCGCCCAGATCGCCGCGCTCCGACCGCTGGTCGAGGCCGGCGAGTTCGCCGGCATCCATCTGGAGGGCCCCTTCCTGTCGGAGCGGCGCAAGGGTGCCCACGATCCGGCCCTGCTCCGGGACCCCGATCCGGCTGTCGTCCTGGACCTGGTCGAGCGATCCCAGGGCGTGGTCACGATGGTGACACTGGCCCCCGAACTGGCCGGCGGACTGCCGTCGATCGAGGCGCTGGCGGCCGCAGGCGTGGTCGCCGCGATCGGGCACACCGACGCCGACGACCTGACCGCCGGCGCGGCGCTGGACGCCGGTGCGACTGTGGTGACACACCTGTTCAACGCGATGCCGTCGATCCATCACCGCGAGCCCGGGCCGATCCCGCGCCTCCTCGCCGACGACCGTTGTCAGATCGAGCTGATCGCCGACGGCTTCCATCTGCACCCGCGGGTGATCGAGCTGGCGGTCGCGGCCGCGGGCCCCGACCGGGTCGCGCTGGTCACCGATGCGATGGCCGCCGCCGGCATGCCCGACGGCGATTTCGTGCTGGGCGAGTTGCAAGTCGCCGTACGCGACGGTCAGGCCCGCCTGGTCGAGCCGGACGGCACCCTCGGCTCGATCGCCGGCTCGACGCTGACGATGGCTGCAGCGTTCGAGCGGATGGTGGGCTGGGGCTATCCGATCGAGCAGGTCGCGGCGATGGCGGCGACCACGCCCGCACGTTGGCACGGGCTCGACACGGTCGGCGAACTGGCCCCCGGATGTCGCGCCGATCTTTGCGTCGTGGGTGATCATGGACGAGTGCTGCGCGTGATGCAGGCCGGCTCCTGGATCGCGCCACGGGCAGGCGAGGAGGTTTCGAGCCATGCTGGCCGGACTACGTGAGGTCCTTGATCCGGCGGTCGACGAGGGCCGCGGAGTGGGTGCGTTCAACGTCATCTGCCTGGAGCACGCCGAGGCGCTGATCTGGGGAGCCGAGACTGCGAAGCTGCCGGTGATCCTGCAGGTCTCGGAGAATGCGGTGCTCTATCACCGCAGTCTGGAGCCGATCCTGACGGCGACGGTCGCGCTGGCTCGTAACGCCGACATCCCGGCCGTTGTGCATCTGGATCACGTCACCGATGTCGACCTGGTCCGTGCGGGGGTGGACCTCGGCGCCACCTCGGTGATGTTCGACGGCTCGCGTCGCCCGTACGACGAGAACGTGGCGGTCACCGCCGACGTGGTCCGGCACTGCCACAAGCACGGCATCCAGGTGGAGGCCGAGCTCGGCGAGGTCGGCGGCAAGGACGGCGTCCACGCGGTCACCGCCCGGACCAACCCGGACGCAGCTGCGGTCTTCGCCAGTGACACCGGGGTCGATGCGCTGGCCGTCGCCGTCGGCAGTTCGCATGCCCAAGTCGAGCGCACCACCCGGCTGGACCTGGAGCTGGTCACGCAGCTGGCGGCCGCGGTCGACGTGCCGCTGGTCCTGCACGGTTCCTCGGGCGTGCCCGATGCCGAATTGGTCCGGGCGATCCAGGCGGGTCTGACCAAGATCAACATCGGGACGCATCTGAACGTCACGCTGACTCGTTCGGTCCGTGACACGCTCGCCGACCAGCCGCGACTCGTGGATCCGCGCAAGTATCTCGGGCCGGCGCGGGACAAGGTGGCGGATGAGGTGGCCAGGCTGTTGACCCTGCTGGCTCGCACGAATGCCGAGTCGACGTGAACGTGACCGGACTTCGCGATGGTTGTATCCAGGACGAAGTCCGCACACCGGTATCGGCAGTGGGAGCCATGTTCTACCCTTGCTCCGGAGTCGACGGAGCCAACGGGTGCGCCGGAAGTCGACTGGGGCGGGCGGACTGGCTCGGTACGAAGGGATGACGACAGCGTGAGCGACCTGATCGACACGACCGAGATGTATCTGCGGACGATCTTCGAGCTGGAGGAGGAAGGCATCGTCCCGCTGCGCGCCCGGATCGCCGAGCGGTTGCATCAAAGCGGTCCGACGGTGTCGCAGACGGTTGCCCGGATGGAGCGGGACAACCTGGTCCGGGTGCTGGGTGACCGGCACCTCGAGCTGACGCAGGAGGGCCGTGCGCGGGCAACCCGGGTGATGCGTAAGCATCGGCTGGCCGAGCGGCTGCTGATCGACGTCATCGGTCTGGACTGGGAACTTGTGCACGACGAGGCCTGTCGCTGGGAGCACGTCATCTCCGAGGATGTCGAGCGCCGCCTGGTCGATCTGCTGAATGCGCCGTCCGAATCGCCGTACGGTAACCCGATTCCCGGGCTCGACGAGTTGGGCGTGGACCGGCAGGTCGAGGACTTCCGGGCCGGCAACGAGCAGTTGGACGCGCTTGTCCACGGGAGCACCAATGGTGCGGTGAACGTGGTCATCCACCGGATGAGCGAGGAGATCCAGAAGGACGTCCAGCTGATGGGCACCCTGCGTCAGGCAGGCATTCAGCCGGGGGTTGAGGTCGAGGCCGAAGCGGGCGGACTCGGCGTCCGATTGACGCCAGCAGGCGCGCCGGGCTGCGAACTCGACCGCGAAGCGGCGTCTCACCTGTTCGTCAGCCGGGTCTAGTCGGGTCTAGTCGGTTCGTGGCAGGTCGTGACGACTCGCGATGAGTGAGGACGAGGAGAGCTGGCGCCGATATCTGGCGGACTTCCATCGCGACCGGGCCGGTGTGGTGGAGGCCGTGCTGTCCCGCGCGATCGACGAGGACCACACCCCGTACCGGTGGCTGGCGCGGGCCGTCGGCGGCCATGCTCAGACCGTGCTCGATCTCGCCTGCGGGTCGGGGCCGATGTCGCGCGAGCTGGCCAGTAACGGGCGGACAGTGATCGGACTCGACATCTCCGACGCCGAGTTGCAACTCGCGGCCGAGCGCGGCCCAGGGCCCTGGGTACGCGGCGACGCGCTGCGGCTGCCGTTCCGGGACGGATCAGTCGACGCGATCACCAGTTCGATCGGGCTGGTGGTGATCACCCCGTTGGATGCCCTGATGGCCGAGATCACCCGGGTGCTTCGGCCGGGTGGAGTGCTGGCGGCGATCGCCCCGGCGGCACGTCCGATATCGCCGCGTGATGTCCGGTTGCTGGCTCGGGTCACCACCCGACTGCGTACCAAGCCGCAGTTTCCCGGGCCGGTCGAGTTGGCCGGATTCAAGAAGACCCTGCGGGCCTACGGGATGCACCGGGTCGAGGACCAGCGCGAGCGTTACCGCTTCACGGTCACCTCGCGGGTCGATGCCGAACTGGTGATGTCGGCGCTCTACCTGCCGCAGACCCGCTGGTCGCGGGTCGAGGCTGCGATCGAGTTGCTGGAGGACAAGGTGCAGCGCAAGGGGTCGGTCGAGGTCACGATCCCGATGCGCCGGCTGGTCGCCATCAAATAGCCGACTTGTCAGATTGTGTGGTCGTGATAGCGACCGTGGCGTCTGACAAGTCGGTCAGGGAATAGTCGCGCTGCTCCGTGGCGTTGGTGCAGTCGTGCCCGGCGATCCCGGGAGTTGACTTACCCCATTCCGAGGAGCAACCGAGAGTCATGGCCACTATCGACATCAATGCCGACAGCTTCGATAAGACGATCAGTGGGAACGACATCGTGCTGGTCGACTTCTGGGCCGACTGGTGCGGTCCGTGCAAGCGGTTCGCCCCGATCTATGAGAAGGCATCGGAGGAGCACGCGGACATCACCTTCGCCAAGCTCGACACCGATGCCAACCAGGCATTGTCCGGCCAGCTCGGCATCGAGGGCATTCCCACGCTGATGGCCTTCCGTGAGGGAGTGCTTGTCTTCAACCAGGCCGGCGCGCTGCCCGGCCCGGCCCTCAAGCAGGTCATCGACGCCGTCAAGGGTCTCGACATGGTCGAGGTGCACAAGCAGGTCGCCGAGCTCCAGGCGCAGCACGGCGAGCAGTGATCGGTTGAGCGATACCGCTCGACCGTAGGAGATTGGTCCCGGCCGTCCGGGACCTATACCCCTGCCGGGTATTCGTATCGGCGCTGCTACCGTGGCTGCGATGAACAGGCAGTTTCAGCGTGGCCTGGTGGCCGCTGTCAGCGTGATGGCCCTTGCACTCGCCGCGTGCAGCGGCGGCCAGTCGAGCGAGGCCGGCCATGATCATGGCGGAGCAGCCTCCTCGCCGAGTGCAGGTGCGTCCAGCTCGGGCTCGGCCGCCAAGAATCCCGCCGACATCATGTTCGTGACGATGATGATTCCGCACCACGAGCAGGCGGTGGAGATGAGCGATCTGCTGTTGGCCAAGTCGGGAGTCGACGCCGACGTACGCAAGCTGGCCGAGCAGATCAAGGCCGCACAGCAACCCGAGATCGATCAGATGAAGAGCTGGCTGGCCGACTGGGGCATCGATGACTCGCAGCTGGACTCGATGGACCATTCCGATCACATGGACGGGATGCTGACGAAGGAACAGCTGGACAAGCTGCGGAAGGCCGACGGACCGACCGGCCAGCGGCTCTATCTGGAAGGCATGATCGAGCACCACCAGGGTGCGGTCGACATGGCGAACAACGTGCTGGAGGCCGGGCAGAACCCCGACGTCAAAAAGCTCGCTCAGGAGATCGTCACCAGCCAGCAGGCGGAGATCGCCGAGATGAACACGATGCTCGGCCGCTGACGCCGGCTGAAGAGGCGCCGAAAGACCGGTAACCTTGCCCCGTCCCGATGCCGCTCAGGTGCTCGTATCTGGCGGCTGATCGGGCCGGCCCCCATAGCTCAGGGGATAGAGCAAGGGTTTCCTAAACCCTGTGTCGCAGGTTCGAATCCTGCTGGGGGCGCATGGAGATCGATCAGCGGGTGGCCGAGGACCGCAAGAGCCTCGACCTCGTTCAGCGTGTCGTGATCTCGTCCATCCTGTGCGTGGTGTTCGGGGCGCCGACGGTGGCACTGGCCGCCTACGCGCCGCACCGTGCTTTGACCAGCAGCGGTGACGCCATCGGGCTATGGGTGATGGGTGCCGTCCTCGGTCTGGGCGCGGCTGTGACGGCGTTGCTCATCAACCGGCGCAAGCCCTGGCACCCGGCCGTGCTGTTCGGGCTGGTTCCGGCCGCGATCTCCGCCTATTGGATGTGGATCCGCTAGCTGAGCCCCAGGGTTTGGTTCCACCCAGCACCTACACTGCTCAGGTGGCAGTGCCGGGAACCACCAGTCGAGTAGCGCTTGCACTGTGCTGGTTGCCGCTCGGCTTCGCGATGGTGGGTGTGAGCGTCTGGTTGCTCTGGAGCCGCTGGTCGGTGCTGCTCAACGGTCAGCCGGCGATGCTGGCCACCGCCATCATGCTCGGCTTCACCGGGATCATCGCCTTGTTCTGGGCGTTCGGCTCGCTGATGGTCGGGGCTCGCTATGACGCCTATGTCGATGACGACTCCGCGGTTCCGCAGCGGCGGACGACCGAACAGCTGCGCCGCCGAGCCAGGGTCAGGATCGCCCTCGGCGTGCCGGCCCTGATCATCGGCGCGGTCCTGACCCTGGGTCTGGTGCTGGCCCGTCCGCACCCGGCCGACGTGGCCGCCATCACGGCCATGCGATCGTCGAACGACATTCAGGTCTCGGACCGCTTCTCCTGGTACGAGATGAAGAAGGTCGGTAAGGACGCCAAGGGCAAGAAGGCCTCGCCGACCGTCGGACTCGTCTTCTATCCCGGTGCGAAGATCGACCCACGCGCGTACGCGAGCATGTTGCGCCCCCTTGCCGAAGCCGGCTATTTCGTCGCCGTGGTCAAGCCGCCGTTCAATCTCGCGATGCCCAACAGTGCCCAGGCGGACATGGTGGTCCAGAGCCATCCGGAGATCCAGTACTGGGCGGTCGGCGGACACTCGCTGGGCGGGGTTGCCGCGTCGTCGTACGCCGACAGCCATCCGGTCACCGGGCTGCTGCTCTACGCGTCCTACCCACGCAGCGACCTGGTCCGCGACGACCTGATCACGACCTCGATCTACGGTTCCGCGGATGGTCTGATCGGCCCCGAGGACATCGCCGAGGGGAAGCCGAACCTGCCGCAGGCGACCCGCTATGTAGCGATCGAGGGCGGCATCCATGCCTACTTCGGTGACTACGGCGAGCCATCCGGTGACGGCACGCCCTCGATCTCCCGGGCGGACGCGCAGAAGCAGATCCGACAGGTGACGCTGGAATTCATGAATTCGTTGGCGCCCAAGCCGAAGACCAAGTGACCCTCCCACGATCACTTCCCTAGGATCGTCTACATGAGTGACCAAGGGCTCGCGCTCGCGCGACAGAAGATGATCGACGCCGGGGTGGCGTCGCAGGCCATCGACGTGTTCAGCCACTACTACCGCCAGCTGGAGCAAGGGGTGACAGGTGTCATCGCTGAAGACTCGATCGAGCCGCTGACCGATCCGGATCTGCTGGAATCGGTGGAGATCAGCGACGAGGATGCGGCCGCAGCTCTGGGCAAGACGGTCATCATCAAGCTCAACGGCGGGCTGGGCACCTCGATGGGCATGGACAAGGCGAAGTCGTTGCTGCCGGTCCGCGACGGCAAGTCCTTCCTGGACATCATCGTCGAGCAGGTGACGAGCGCCCGCGCCACGTATGGTGCGCGGCTGCCGCTGATCTTCATGAACAGCTTCCGGACCCAGGACGACACCCTGGCGGCACTGGCTCCGTATCCCGATCTCGAGGTCGACGGTCTCGGACTGGACTTCCTGCAGAACTCCGAACCGAAGCTGCGCGCCGATGACCTGACCCCGGTCGAGTGGCCGGCCGACCCGACGCTGGAGTGGTGCCCGCCGGGCCACGGCGATCTCTACACCGCCCTGCTCGCCTCCGGGGTGCTGGAGCGGCTGGTCGCGGCCGGCTATCGCTATGCCTCGGTCTCGAACTCCGACAACCTGGGCGCCGCGCCGGACGCACGGATCGCGGGCTGGTTCGCGGCGAGCGGGGCACCGTACGCGGCCGAGATCTGCCGGCGGACCGCGGCCGACCGCAAGGGCGGGCACCTGGCGATTCGCAAGGCCGACCAGCAGCTCATCCTGCGCGACACGGCGCAGACGTCGGCGGACGAGATGCACTACTTCACCGACGAGTTCCGGCACCCGTACTTCCACACCAACAACCTGTGGTTCGACCTGGAGGTGCTCGCCAGGACCCTCGCGGAGCGCAACGGCGTCCTCGGGCTGCCGCTGATCAAGAACGTCAAGACCGTCGACCCGGCCGATTCGTCCTCGCCCCAGGTCATCCAGGTCGAGTCGGCCATGGGTGCGGCGATCGAGGTCTTCGAGGGTGCCACCGCGATCGGCGTCGGGCGGGAACGGTTCCTGCCGGTCAAGACCACCAACGACCTGCTGTTGCTGCAGTCGGATGTGTACGAGGTGGGCGCCGACGGTCTGCTCAGCAGGGTCGCCGATCCGGCTCCGCTGGTGGACCTGGACAGCAAGCACTACAAGACGATCGGCAAATTCGCCGACCGCTTCCCGGCCGGTGCGCCGTCGCTGAAGCAGGCCGTCAGCCTGACCGTCAAGGGCGACTGGATCTTCGAGGCCGGTGTGGTGGTCGAAGGTGCGGCGAGCTTGCTCGACTCGGGCGCGCAGGCCACGGTTCCCAGCGGTGCCGTGGTCACCGACAGCGGCATTTCCGGCTGAGGGCCGCACCACGCAGACATCGCCGATGACCCCTCCACCGCGCTGGCATGCGGCGCTGGCGTACGCGTTGCTGGGTCCGCCGGTCCGAGAGCTGGTCGAGCCGGGCGTGCCCCGGGTTGGCCAGCTGCTCGACGATCTCGGGGGAGTGGCGGCGGTCAGCGCCCAGGTGCTGGCAGCTCGAGCGGCGGGGCCGTGGCCGTACCAGGTGCCGGCGGAGTTGCGGACCGGGCTCGGCGCTGCCCAGTACGCCGCGGCTTGGCGGGGTTTGATCGACGCACTCGGTCCGCTCACGACGAACGCCCGGCCAGTGGTGACTGACCGGGCGTTGACGGCGGAGGAGCGCCGGCTGAGCGCTGACCGCCCGCCGCATCATGGTGGCTGAACCCAGCCCTCACGTTTGATCAGGTCTGCTGCTTGTCGGCCTGTGCCTTGAGCAGATCACGGATCTCGGCGAGCAGATCCTCGGTTGACGCGGCGGCGGCCTCCGGCTCGTCCTTCTTGGTGATCTCGGCGAACTTGTTGAACGGCGTGATCACGAAGAAGTAGATGACGATGCCGGTCAGCAGGAAGGTGAACAGGGCTGACAGGAAGGCGCCCAGGTTGATGCCGCCAACGGCGACTTGGGAGAAGTTCGGCGTGCCGAAGAACTTGCCGATGATGTCGAGAAGCAGATCGGTGAACGCGGTGACCACGGCACCGAAGGTGGTGCCCATGATCACGGCGACGGCTAGCTCGATCAGGTTACCGCGGAGGAGGAAGTCCTTCAGGCCTTCCAGGGTCTTGTTGGCCATATGAGTAGCTGCCTAACTCGATCTCTGCCGCAGTCCGGATGACCACGGCACGGTACTACTTCGACCCTACGCCGATGAGGGCTCGCCGCACCCTGTGCGTTCAATCCGTCATGAGACGGTTACCGCCAGACGACGCTGAGGGAGCTACTGGCAGCAGCCGCGGCCAAGGCTGTGGCCGTAGCGAGATCGACATCCACCAGCACCAGCCCACCGGAGCCGGTGGTGTCGCTGTCACCACCGATACCACCGGTGACGACCCGGACGGCGGTCGCGACGACCTTGGTCTTGCCGGACTGGGAATCGGCCGCCAGGACGTCGACCTGATCTCCGGCCTCGACCAACCGGGCGACCCGCGGATCGGCCAGTGGCAGTGGGGCGACCACCGAGCCGGTACCGCTGGCTCGCTCCCGCAGCAAGGAGGCCGGCACCAGGACCTGTCGAGGTGGAATCGGGCCGGCCAGCGTCCGGCCGATCACGTCGGCCGGATCGGTCCAGGAGCCGTCCGGGACAGCCTGGGGCGGGAGCGCGGTCCGGGTCAGGTCATCGGCGGTCACGGTGTGCCCGCCGTCGAGCGGCCGGGCAGCCGTGACCACGGCGACGGTGTCCGGACGGGGTGGAGCAAGTGCGGTGAGCCCGGTCAGCACCGCCGCCAGCGTGGCGAGGACGGCGAGTTTGCGGCGGTGGCGGCGCAGAGCGCGACGGAGTCCGACGACCCAGCCATGGGCGGTGGGTGGACGGTCTGGACGGGTTGGACGAGTTGTACGTCGGGTCATGCCGAGAACCTAAGGATGTCGCGGAAAATCGACCGCGGTTATCCACAGGCCCTCGACCCAGCGTCAGGCGGCTGTGGATGAGCTCCCGCCGGAGCTACTGGAACCCGATGAACTGCCCGCAGTCACCGGCTGCTTACTGCCCGAGCTCTCAGACTTCTTGTCGGTCGTCGACGCCTTCTTCTCGGTGCCGCTGTCGGGCTTGTCGGACTTCGACGCACCGCCCGAGCTGCCGGCCTTCTTCTGGTCGGCGCGGCTGTCGGTGCGGTAGAAGCCGCTGCCCTTGAACACCACGCCGACGGCGTTGAACACCTTCCGCAGCGAGCCGTCGCAGGTGGGGCAATCGGTCAGCGCGGCGTCGGTGAACTTCTGCACCGCCTCGAGTTCGTTGCCGCAGTCGCTGCACCGGTACTGATAGGTAGGCATCGACGATCTTCCCTTCCGACCTGTCACCAGGTTCTGCCCTGCCGCCATGACTTAGCACTCAAGCATACCGACTGCTAACCGATGGTCACAACGTACGCGTCGTGGCGACGCGGGTCGGGTC
Organism: Microlunatus sp.; assembly: GCA_047605905.1. Taxonomy (GTDB): domain Bacteria; phylum Actinomycetota; class Actinomycetes; order Propionibacteriales; family Propionibacteriaceae; genus Microlunatus. The sequence continues at coordinate 17,508 of JASGEZ010000149.1, read as the reverse complement.
GATTGTCGGAGGCAGCGCCTATCATCTGGCGCGTGCTGCGAAAACCCCGCTGGCTGCTCTTTGCCGCGTTCGTGGTCGTGCTGGCCCTGGTCGGGCTCGCCGGCCTCTCGGTGGCGACCGTCCGGCGGCCTTTCCCGCAGATCGACGGTGAGATCAGCTTGCCGGGGCTCACGACCCCGGTGCAGGTGATCCGCGACCAGTGGGGTGTGGCCAACATCTATGCCGACAATGCCGAGGACCTGTTCGAAGCGCAGGGCTATGTGCAGGCCCAGGATCGTTTCTTCGAGATGGACGTCCGGCGGCACATCACCGCGGGTCGGCTGTCGGAGCTGTTCGGCGCCTCGCAGGTCGAGACGGACACCTTCATCCGCACCCTCGGCTGGCGCCGGGTCGCAGCCGCCGAGTTGCCGCTGTTGTCGGCGAGCACCCGGCGTTATCTGGACGCGTACGCAGATGGTGTCAACGCCTATCTGCAGTCGCACCGACCGGCCAACATCTCGCTGGAGTACAGCTTGCTCGGCCTCCAGGGCCTCGACTACACCCCGGAGCCTTGGACCGCGGTCGACTCGTTGTCCTGGCTGAAGGCGATGGCCTGGGATCTCGGCGCCAACGTGGACCGTGAGGTCGAGACGTCGCTGATGCTGGCCACGGTCGGGCCGGAGCAGACCGAAGCCTTGTGGCCGGATTACCCGCTCAAGGGCAATGCGCCGATCGTCACCTCCGGTGCCTTGCGCGACGGCGCCTTCGACCCAGCCGCGTCAGCGGGGAATCGCCGGGCGTTGCCGGAGGGACTGGCCAAGACCCAGACCAGCGCCTACACCGACGCGCTGCAGGGAGTCGCCCAGACACTGCGCCAGCTGCCGACCATGATCGCCGACCGCAGTGTCGACGGTGCGACCGGCTCGAACTCCTGGGTGGTCTCGGGCGACCGGACCGACACCGGCAAACCGATCCTGGCCAACGATCCGCACCTGGCGACCTCGATCCCTTCGACCTTCATGCAGACCGGTCTGCACTGCCGGACTGTCTCCAAAGCCTGCCCGTTCGAGGTCAGCGGCTACAGCTTCGCCGGGATGCCAGGGGTCGTGATCGGCCACAACGCCACGATGGCCTGGGGACTGACCACCAGCAATGTCGACGTGCAGGACCTCTATCTCGAGCAGTTGCGGGGCGAATCGGCACGGGTCGGCGACAAGTACGAGCCGTTGCAGACGCGCACCGAGGAGATCAAGGTCGCGGGTGAGTCGACGCCGCGCACCATCACGGTGCGTGCCACCAAGCACGGTCCGCTGCTGTCGGATTCTTGGGAGCAACTGCGCCAGGTCGGTGCCGCCGCGGCCGGGAAGGACAAGGAGGCGTACGCGGTCTCGCTCGCCTGGACCGGGTTGCAGCCGAACCGGACCATGGATGCGCTGCTGCGGCTCAATGTGGCCGGCGACTTCAGTCAGTTCCGGGCTGCGGCGAAGCTGCTCGCCGCTCCGTCGCAGAATCTCGTCTACGCCGACATCCACGGCAACATCGGCTATCAGCTGCCGGGCGAGATCCCGGAGCGTGGTCGAGGCGACGGCGACACGGTGGCGCCTGGGTGGGACCCGGCGTACGACTGGCAGGGTCTGATCCCGTTCGCCGAGCTGCCGTGGGCCGAGAATCCGGCCGAGGGCTACATCGTCACCGCCAACAACCAGATCATCGGCCAGGAGCACTACTCGCGGAAGCTCGGGTCCACCTACTCCTATGGCTGGCGGAGCCAGACCATCGTCGACGCGCTGCGGGCCAACCCGCGGATCAGCGTGGCGCAGAATCTCGAGCTGCAGAACGAGGACGTCGTCCGGTTCGCCGATGTGCTGGTGCCGAGACTGCTGAAGCTGTCGGTGGCCGACTTGCCGACGACGCCGGCCAGCTGGGTCGCCGAAGGGCAGCAGACCCTGGTGGGCTGGGACTATTCGGCGTCGACGGATTCGGCCGCCGCGGCGTACTTCTTCGTGGTCGTGCACAACGTCTTGGAGCGGACCTTCCGCGATCAGATGCCGGAGGAGCTGTGGCCGAGCGGTGGCGACCGGTGGTACGCGGTGCTGACCAAGCTGTTGGACGATCCGGACAACGCCTGGTGGGACGACACCAGGACACCCGACGTCCGGGAGAAGCGGGACGACGTCTTGCGCGCGGCGATGACCGATGCCCGCAAGGAGCTGACCTCGCTGATGTCGCGGGAGACCTCCGGCTGGGAGTGGGGCAAGCTGCACCGGGTGACCCTGCAGCACCAGACGCTGGGGTCCAGCGGCATCCGCCCGATCGAGAAGCTCTTCAACCGCGGCGACTGGCCGGTTGGCGGCGGTCCCGCCGTGGTGAACGCGATGTCCTTCGACGACAGCGTGGGCTACCGGGTGAATGCCGGGCCGACGATGCGGATGGTGGTCGACCTGTCGGAGCTGGACAAGTCGCGCTGGATCAACCAGAGCGGCAACTCCGGTCATGCCTATCACCCGAACTACGACGATCAGGCCCCGCTGTGGATCAAGGGCGAGACTCTGCCCTTCGTGACGGACAAGGCCGCCATCGAGAGTCAGGCCGAGCATCAGCTGAGCCTGGTCCCCACCGGCTGACCCAACCACCGGAGTTGTGCACCGCTATCCACAACTGGCGTGGGTTTTGCTCCTGAAGATCGTCGCGGTCAGTGCTCGTCAGTGGTTCAGATAGCCGAGCAGGTCGCCCAGCGCGCCATAGCCTCGCAGGCAGGCCGGTTCGTTCGAGCCGGCCGCGCAGGTGCTCTGCACCTGGTGGGTCATCGCCCGGTCCAAGCCGGTCATGCTGGCCTGGGACAGCACCCAGCCCAGCGGTGCGGTGACCTCGGGCTGCGCGGTCCGGTCGACCACGATCACCCGGCGGGGGAACTCGTCCACGATGGCGTCGCAGTCGATCTGGCCGGGCTGTGTGGCCGGGCAGATCGAACGGGTACGGACCGTCGTCGACACCCGCTGCAGCAAGGCGTCGGTGCGGGTCAGCGTCGCCGCCCCGCGCAGATAGCCGACCGCCGGCAACAGCAGTTCACTTTGTAGCGCCGGCGGCTGGGTGAGCCGGCCGGCGGTGGCCTGCTCGTTGGTCAAGAAGACGACGAACGGCACGATCAGCGGCTGATCCGACCGCCCGGCAACGACCTTCTCGTTGTGACTGCGCAGCTGAGCGAGCCACTGGGTGGACAGGTCGGTGATGGTGGCCAAGCCGGTGTTCTCGATGTAGCCACCGTCGATCAGCTGGGTACGCGGCCAGAAGCCGGGCTTGGCCCCGTCGACGTTGCAGCTGCCGACCACGCCGCCCGGGGTGACGTACGGGAAGCGCGCGGTCAGCAGTGCCGCCGTCGACGCAGTGACGGTGCCCAGGCAGCCAGCTCCGGAGCCACCCGCCGGACCGTACGCGGCGAACAAATCCAGCGTTCTGGCGCCTGAACTGACCTGGTGGTCGCACTGCTGCTCGCCGTCGGAGGCGGCGGGCCGTTCCAGGTCGAGCTGGCTCACCCATGCTCGGCATCGGCTGGCCACGCTGCTGGAGTTGAGCACCAGCGGGCCGGTCGCGGGGGAGAGCGAGGAGTCCTCGCTCAGGAAGGGTTTGGTGCCCCAGGCCGACCCGACGGAGGCGTGGTCCCAGCCGAGCTCGATCAGCCGGGCGCGGTCGGCCCAGGTGCCGGCCGGTGCGGCTCCGAAGCTGCCCAGCGGGACGCCGGTCGCGCCGTAGAAGGGGTCGCGGACGAACGTGCCGATGACGGCCTGCGACAAGGTGTCCGGCTGGGCCATCGTCTCGACTGCCCGGACCGCACGCTCCGTACCGGGATCGTCGGGCGTACCGGAGAAGCGGGCGACCGTGAGACCGACCGAGCCGCCGCTGGCGCCACCGGAGAAGAGGACCGAATGCGCGCCGCAGCCGCCGGTCTGCTCGTCCAGGGCTTCCAAGCCCTTGACCGTCCAGTACGCCGCCCGGATCCCGCCGCCCTCGGCGGCGATCATGATCATCGGCCGGACCCGCTGCCCGTTCACCTCGACCTCGCAAGCTCCGGGCTGGTCCAACCACGGGCCGACGACATCGCCGATCGGTTGTCGTCCGGGCGGACGCTCGGTGGTGGCAGTGCTGGCGACCTGGTGGATGGTGCTGCCGCCGACGGTGAGGCCGGCCAGCACGATGGCGATGACCAGGACGCTGACCAGCGGAGTACGCCGCAGGCCGAGGAACCGGAAGATCTCGGCGTTGGGACGGTCCTGGATGAGCAGACCGGCCGAGGCGGCGATGCCGATCAGCAACGCGAGCGAGGTGATCGTGACCGCGGAGACGCCCATGGCGGCGACGTAGCGCGGGGAGACGGCGATCCCCAGGAAGAAGACCAGCACGATGCCGAGCAGTGCCCAGCGTTTGCCCAACCGGACCGGGGCGTTCCTGCCGACCTTGGCCATCGGGTCGGACATTCGCCGAACGACGACGAACCAGCTGATCGCCCACGGGAGTACGACGCCGGCAATTCCCAGGACCAGGAAGAAGGTCGACGAACCGGTCGGTACACCGGTCAACGAGGGTCCGAGAACGACCACCGACAGAAACGATCGGATCAGACCGATCCCGCCGACCGTGAGGGCGGCCAGGGCCAGTGCCCGGCCGGTGAACCCGATCAAGCTCACCTCACGGTCGGTGAACTCGGGCGGTTGGTAAGGGATGTACCAGTCATCGCGGATCTGCCATGCCCGGCGCAGAATCCAGGACGCGACCACGATCACGACGGGCACGGCGCAGAACACCAGGAGGCGCTTGACCAGAAGGTAGCCCGGAGGCAGGAAGATCCGCGCGAGGAGTGCGGCCCCGACCGGGATGAGGATGCCGAGCACCCACAAGCCGAGCTGGGCGTCCTGTTTGGCTGCCAAGTGCCGCAGCCGAGCGGCCAGCCGGCGCTGGTTGGCGAACAGTTCGACGCCCATGATGCCGATCAACCGGAGGTCTTTCCACAGTCGGCGGCGAAGCGGCTTCAACCATGGCTGGCCCGGGGCCTTCTCGGGAACCGGGGCCTTCGCGGGAACTGCTGGGGCGGCATCCGATGCGGTGCCGGTCCTCGTCGCGGTGCCGGTCCTCGTCGCGGTGCCGGGGACTCGTGGTCGGACGGGGTTCCGCTCGGCAAACCTGGTACGGAACCGGCCGAGAATCTCGAGCAGGAAGCCCACCCCGAGCAGCACGGCGACCGCCCAAGCTGCCTGTCCCCAGCCCTGGGTGCCGTTGGACACCCACTGGCGCTGTACGTCGGGTAGCTGCTCGAGGATGGCGCTGCCCGACAGCATGGTGAGTGCTGCCAGCGGGATGACGATCGCCACCGAGAAGCGGTGGTGCATCAGGGCCGACCCGATGCGGCGGACCACCGCCTTCGGGTTGTCGGACTCGTCGTGGCCATCCTGTGTGGACTGGGGCACAACGAATCGGAGGAGCAGCACCGCCACGACCGCGCCGAGGCCGAACCACTTGACGGTCGTGCACCACCACAGCAGCGGCAGTGGACCGGTGGGCGATCCGGAGACCAGCATTACCAGGATGCAGAGGTTTTCGACGAGATCGGAGAGCGCGACGATGCCCGCGAGCACCCAGATCGCGATTCGTGCCAGGTTGGTGCGGAACAGGGCCGCTATCAACCCGGTGAGCACGGCGGCGTAGCAGACGACGAAGATCGCGTTGACGGCGAGGAACCAGCTGAGCAGTGCCCGATAGAGCGGAACGTTGATCAGACCGCCAAGCACCTCGGGCCAGCCTGCGCTGCGCTCAACCCAACCCGGCCCGACCAGCACCGACAGCGGCCAGGCGCGGCCCTGATCATCGACGATCCGACCGGACTGCGCATTGATCTCGCCGACCGCGACCACGCAGGCCACGGCTAGAGCGATCGCCAGACCCCACAGATAGCGCCGAGCGCGTACGGACTGCTGCGTGGGTGTGGGCTGCTTGGATGTGGTTTGTTGCGTGGGCATGGGTGGCTTGGGCACGGACGGCGGCACCGCTTCTGTTCGGATGCTCGTCATCAGGCCTCCCGCGCTGGTGTTCTCGACCTCACGCATCGTGGCGCAGGTCTCGTCTGACCTACAAGAGCTGAGAGTGAGACTGCCGATACGCGGATGAGTGGAGGAGTGACCTCGACAAGGAGCAGTTACAGGTCAGAAGCGCGATTTCACCTGCACCTGCTCCTTCTCGATGCGCCACTGAGCCTGCAGTTGGACACACTGGTCGTGTGCACAACAGGTTGGCGGTCGTAGTCGTCATCAGCAGTTGGATGACAGCAGTCACGATCCTGTGGGCTGGCAGCTATCCGTGGGGCGCTCTCCTGGTCGGGTTGCTGGCAGCAGTCCTCGCCGTCATCACGGCTGTGCTCTGCGTGATCCACATCATCATCGGGCTGATCGGCCGGAAGACGCGATCTGTCATCATCGCGACGGGTGTGGCCCTGGTGCTGATAGCTGGCGCAGCAGTCGCCGCCCGGATCGAACTCCCACTATTGGCACGCTTCGCCCTTGTCAGGCCGGCATTCGACCGCATTGTCGCGGAGCGGACCGTCGCGGAGAAGGGCTCCGAGCCGTGCCCCGCCTGGATCGGCACCTATCGGATCGGCGGCTGTCGGACCGTCGGCTCCGCGATGTACTTCCGCGAGCGTGACGGCGGTTTTCTGAACTCGGTCGGTTTCGCCTACCTGCCCGATGGACCGCCGGCCAACCCACCGACCTCCGGTTCGATCACGTACAGCCAGCTACGCGGTCCCTGGTATTGGTACAACGAAGCATCGTGACCATCAGGCGACGGGTGCGCGGACAAGTGCGAGTGTCTGGTCCTGGTGCAACGGAGTGGGTTGGTTGAAGCTTGGGGCCTTCGCCTCTGGTCTCGTCATCTGGGAGAACGTCGAGTCGGATGCGGCTCCCGAACGGCTCGACGGGCAGTCGCGAGCGGAGATGCTCGCGTTGTTCAGCGGCCTGCTTCGCGGTGACCTGGCTGCGGTGTGCGCACGTCCGTGGCGCCCGTATCCGTGAGTGGACCCGGCTGCGCGTAGGACTTCTTGAGGCTCGTCGCAAACCTTGAGCACGTCTTGAGCCTTCGCCGGTGCAGAATGAAGTCGCCCCTGAAGTTGAAGTGTCAATCTTTTGTCACGGGGGCAACAAAGACCCGGGCAGTGGGCGTCAACATCGGGGGATGGCGCGCGTACTGGCCGGAGGTGAGACGGCCCATGGCGCTCGAGAAGGGGACCCGAGCGTCATGGGCCGCATCCGTTCTCGCTATCGACTCGTCAGCTGACGGTAAGAGCCCCGCTCGGCAGGACCAGCCGGTGCACCGGCAGATCCCAGGTATCGGCGGGCACCTCGTCCAACACTTCGTCGTCATTGAGTAGCAGCCAGGTCTCGAGCACGACCCGGCTGGCTCGAGCCCGGTCATACCAACCGCCGCCGCGACCCAATCGATTGCCCTGCCGGTCGGCTGCCAGACCAGGAACGATCATCAGATCCACTCTGGTCAGTACGTCGTCGGGCAACAGAGAGCCGACCGGTTCGAGGATTCCCGATCGGCCTTCGCGGAGTCGGTCGGCACCCTCGTACGCGGCCCAGGCGGGGGAGGGTAGCCACTGGCCGGCCCCGTCGGTCAGGACGGGCAGCGCGACCGGTACGCCGAGCCCGGCCAGCCAATCGACCAGGCGACGAGAGTCTGGTTCGCTGCCGGCCGAGAGGTACGCGGCCAGCCGGCGCGGCCGTCGGGCTGCCAACAGGCCTTGCAGTCGCTCGAACCGTTGCTGATCGTCACGTGCTCGTTGATCGGGATCACGGCTGGCCCGGCGCTGGCGTACGACCTGGCGCAGCATCGTCTTGGTGGCGGCAATGGATGCCGCGTCTACCGACCCCGTCACGCGCTCAGCGTAGTGTCGCCCCACGCTGCCGACAGTTGCCGCGCCTGTGACGAGCGCCCCGTTCTTGACCTTGACGTAGCGTCAGCCCTCCACCATGGTCCCCATGACCGAACCGACTCCCGGCCCGGCCGCCACTGTGACCCGGACCTCCAAAGCTTCGCTGCCGCTGTTCGTCGCCGCGGAGGCGTTCTCGCTGTTCGGCAACTCGGCGATCAGCATCGTGCTGCCCTGGCTGGTACTCAGCCGGACCGGGGATCCGGCGATCACCGGTCTGGTCGCCGCGGTCTCCGCGGTGCCGGCCATTCTGGCCGCCTTGGTGGGCGGATGGCTGATCGACAAGGTCGGCCAGCGGCGGATGAGCGTGCTGTCGGACTTCGGCAGCGCGATCTCGGTCGCCGGTCTGGCCATCGTCGACCGGGTGTTCGGCCTCGACGTCGGCTGGTTCGTGGTGCTCGGCGTGCTGGGCGCCATCTTCGACGTGCCGGGCATGACCGCCCGCGAAACCCTGATGGGCCGGATCGCCCGGACCAGCGGCATCAGCCTGGACAAGATCGCCTCGCTCCGGCAAGCCGTCTTCAGCCTGGCCTTCCTGGCCGGCCCGGCGCTCGCCGGCGTACTGCTCGCGATCCTCGATCCCATCCACGTCGTCTGGGTCACGGCCGGCTGCTCGTTCGCCGCCGGAATCTGCATGCTCGTGCTGCCGCTGACCGCACCCGAGCTGCCCACTCCAGGCGCCAAGGAGATCGGCGGGATCGCCACCATCCGCGGCAGCGCGGCGCTGCGGGGGATGCTGGTGATCGGCTTCGGCAGTGCGATCGTGGTCGCGCCGTTGCTGGGAGTCCTGGTGCCCGCCCACTTCGCCCGCCTGAATGCGCCGACCTGGTTCGGCGCCACCATGTCGGCGTTCGCGGTGGGCTCGATGATCGGCGCGATCGCGTACGCAGCTCTCTCCAAGCGTTCGCGCAAGCTGGTCTGGGTCGGCGGTCTGTTGCTGCAGACGATCGGGATGGTCGGGTTCACCACCCTGTACGGGGTCTGGCCGGTCACCATCGGCTCGACTCTGGTCGGCGTGGGCAGCGGTCTGCTCTCGCCGGTGTTCATCGTGTTCTTCACCGAGCAGGTCGCCGAATCGGTACGCGGTCGCGTCCTCGGTCTGTTCAACGCGCTCGCCCTGATCGCCGCACCGCTCGGTCTGGGCGCCATTGCCATCGCCCTCAAGGTCACCACGCTGGAGCTGGCCGCCCTCGGCCTGCTGGCAGCATGGATCGTCGTGATGGTGTACGCGTTCGTGAGCAAAGGAATGCGTACCTTCGCCGGAGGTGACGCCCATGCTGACGATTAGCCAGCTGGCCGCGTACGTCGGGGTCAGCGTGCGCGCCGTCCGGCACTACCACCAGCTGGGCCTGATGCCGGAGCCGGAGCGGGACCAGTCCGGCTACCGCCGCTACCGGGCGAACGACGTGATCATGCTCAAGCGGATCAGCACCCTGGCCAAAGCCGGCGTACCGCTGGTCCGGATCCCGGATCTGCTGGAGGCCGAGCCGGCCGACTTCGCGACCGCGATCGCCGAGATCGACGCCGACCTGGACGCCCAGATCACCGAGCTGCAGCAACGCCGCGCCGACCTGGCCGAGCTGCCGTCGGGAGAACGGCTGTGCATCAACGACGAGGTCGCGGCGATTCTCGAGATCGAACGCGAACTCGGCGTCAGCGAGCAGACCGTGGCCGTCGAGCGGGACAGCTGGATTCTGTTGTCCGCGGCCTATCCCGACGCTCTCGAGAGCTCCTTGGCGATCCGCCGGGCCTGCCTGGACGACGAGGACTACCGGCGGATGATGATGATCATGGACGACGCGATCGGCTGGACCGCCGACGATCCGCGGCTGCCTGAGCTCGCCGAGCTGAGCATGACCGTGCTGGAGAGGCTCTATCCGGTCGAGGTCGCCTGTCGGGAGGCCGAGCAGTGGAGCGGCACCGACGAGATCACGCTCGCGCTGCTGAACGAGATGAACGACGTGTCTCCGGCTTGGCAGCGGCTCTATGAGCTGGTGGGCGAGCTGACCCGGGCGCGGGGCTACCCAGGGTTCTGAGCCGGCGCGCCGTCTGCACGCGTCCGCGCGTGGAGGACGGCTGCGTCGTTGCACCGGGCTCGCCGCGCTCCGGCTTAGGGTGGCGATATGTCTTTGTTCGGCCGCAAGAAGACCGAGGACGCCCCGGCGCCCCGCGACTGGGAGCCGTTGCCGCCCCCGCCGCCTGCGCGTGAGGACGGGCTGCGTTCCCTGGAGGATCACCGCGACTATCTGCTGTCGTGCGTGACCGAACTGCCGGCCTTCGGTCAGCAGCTGCTCGACTCCTTGGACCTCGCCATCTGCGAGGAGGTCATCTCGCCGATCAGCCTGCCGGGTTTCGACAACTCGGCGATGGACGGGTACGCGGTCCGGGCCCAGGATGTCGCCGGGGCTTCGGGTGAGGCACCCGTACGACTGCCGGTCGTGGGGGAGGTGCCGGCCGGCCGCCCCGCGCCGCACGAGCTGTCGCCTGGCACCGCGATGAAGATCATGACCGGGGCGCCGGTGCCGCCCGGCGCCGACACGATCGTGGCCTACGAGGCGACGGATCGGGGAGCGACCGACGTCGAGATCTACGAGCCCAGCGAGGTCGGCCGGCACATCCGGCGGAGCGGCGAGGACGTGGCTGCCGGGCATCGCGTGTTCCGCCCCGGCGATCAGCTCGGCCCGCGGGCGATCGGTTTGCTGGCTGCGATCGGCAAGGACAAGGTGCTGGTCCGGCCGCGACCCAGGGTCGTCGTGGTGGCTACCGGCTCGGAGCTGGTGGCACCGGGACAGCAGCTGCCGAGTGAGTTCCAGATCTATGACTCCAACTCCTATCTGCTCGCCGCCGCCGCCCGGAACGCCGGTGCCCAGGTGTTTCGGATCGGGATGGTCAGCGACGATCCGCAGCAGGTCCGGGACCTGATTCTCGATCAGCTGGTCCGGGCCGATCTGGTCGTCACGACCGGCGGGGTGAGTCAGGGCGACTATGACGTGGTCAAGGCAGCACTGCCGGCGCTCGGAGCGACCGAGTTCGTCCAGGTCGCGATGCAGCCGGGCAAGCCGCAGGGCTTCGGGCTGATCGGGGACGACCGGATCCCGATGATCATGCTGCCGGGCAATCCGGTCAGCGCCTTCGTCTCGTTCGAGGCATTCGTCCGCCCGGTGATCCGCAAGCTGATGGGCATCACCCCGTACGCCCGCCCGGTCGCCAAGGCCCGGGCCACCCACGCGATGAGCTCGACGACCTCGCGCCGCCGGCTGGCGCGCGGCATCATCACCCACGACGACGACGGCAACCGGCTGGTGTCGCTGGCCGGCGGGCATGGTTCGCACCTGGTGGGGGACCTCGCCCGTGCGAATGCCCTGGTGGTGCTGCCGGAGGATACTGACCTGGTGGCGACGGGCGATCAGGTCGACGTGTGGCTGTTGGACGAGGGCTTGTGAGTGAGTCCTCGGCCGGTCTGACCCATCTGAACGAGGCCGGCGAGGCCCGGATGGTCGATGTGTCGGCGAAGCCGGTGACGGCGCGGACCGCGACCGCTGCCGGTCGCGTACTGCTGTCGCCGTCGTGTGTGGCCGCGTTGCGAGATGGGTCCGTACCCAAGGGCGACGCGCTGGCGGTGGCCCGGATCGCCGGGCTCCAGGGCGCGAAACGTACGCCGGAGCTGATCCCGCTATGCCACCCACTGTTCGTGAGCGGTGTCGACGTACGAGTCGAGGTCGTCGACGACGGGGTGGAGATCACCGCGACGGTCAAGACCACCGAGCGCACGGGGGTGGAGATGGAGGCGCTGACCGCGGTCTCGGTGGCGGCGCTGACCATGATCGACATGGTCAAGGCGATCGACAAGCTCGCGGTGATCACCGACATCCGGGTGATCGCGAAGTCGGGCGGGCGCAGTGGCGACTGGACCCGGGCGGACCTGCTCGGATGAGCGACTCGGCCGGCTCCGGGCAAGATTTGGGTAGTCACGACACCGCGCTGGTGATCACGGTGTCCACCCGCGCCCATGCCGGGGTCTATGCCGACGAGTCGGGACCCTTGATCGCCGCCGCGTTGACCGAGGGCGGTTTCGTGGTCGACGGACCTCAGATCGTGCCGGACGGCAAGGCCGTCGGCTGGGCGCTGCGCGACGGCATCGACCATGGTTATGACGTGATCATCACCACCGGCGGCACCGGCCTGGCCCCGACTGATGCCACTCCCGAGCAGACCAGACCCCTGCTGGACAAGGAGATTCCGCAACTGGCCGCCGAGTTGGCGCGGCGCGGGGTCGAGGCCGGCGTACCGACCGCGGTGCTCAGCCGGGGACTTGCCGGACTCGCCGGCCAGACCCTGATCGTGAACCTGCCCGGGTCCTTGGGCGGAGTGAGCGACGGCATGACCGTCCTGGGTCCGCTGCTGCCGCATGCGATTGCCCAGCTGCGCGGCAGCGATCACCGGCGACCGGGACCGTGACCATGGTCGGGCCGACGGGGCGAGAGCCGTACGAGATCATCGGCCGCGGCTATGGCCATCGGTGGCCGGTGACCTTGCAGTACGGGCACCTCGAGCTCGCGCCGATGCGGAACCGGCATCAGGCGGCCTGGGAACGGGTCCGTGAGGTCAATGCGACCTGGCTGCGTCCGTGGGAGGCGACCCTGCCTCCGGGTGCGCGGCAGGGACCGGCGACCTACCCGGCGCTGGTTCGAGCGCTCGGCAGGCAGGCCAAGGAGGGGCGGCTGTTGCCGTGGCTGATCTTCCTGCTGCCCGACGACCCGCGTCATCGCCCGCAGTTGGTCGGTCAGCTCACCGTGAGCGGGATCGTCGGGGGCTCGGCGGCCTGGGGCCAGATCGGCTACTGGGTCGACCAGCGGGTGGCCGGGCGGGGGATCGTGCCGACTGCGGTCGCGCTGGCCACCGACTATTGCTTCGACGTGCTGCGACTGCACCGGATCGAGATCGCCATCCGGCCGGAGAACACCAAGAGTCTGCGGGTGGTGGCCAAGCTCGGCTTCCGACCCGAAGGACTGCGGCCACGCTATCTGCACATCGACGGCGACTGGCGCGATCATCTGGTGTTCGCGTTGAACGCCGAAGAGGTGCCGGAGGGCATGTTGCAGCGCTGGCTGCATCTACGCCCGCCGCCGGGGCCGGCGCAGCTGCCAGGGTGACCATCACGAAGCTGCTCGGGTTTGTCGGCCTTGCTCTATCTGCAGACCGAGCAAAGCCGACGAAGTCGAGCAGCTTTGTCCGTGCCCGGGGAACGGATCAGCTGCGGAGGTTCTGCAACGCGACCTGGCCGGCCGCGACCAGGCGTTGCGCGTCGTCGTAGGTCTCGACCCGCCAGACCTGCCGAGTCCGGCCCCGATGCAGCGGCCGGGCGATCGACGTGAGCCGTTCACCGGTCCTGGTGGCCCGGTAGAAGTCGGTGTTGTTGTTGGTGCCGACGACCTGTCCCTCGGGGCCGAGCCAGATGGAGCCCGCGACGCTGGCCAGGGTCTCGACGACCGCGCAGTGGGCGCCGCCGTGCAGCAGCCCGTGCGGCTGGAGCAGTGAGTCGGTGACTTCCCAGGTCGCCTGCAACTCATCCGCGGTGGCGACGGTCACGGTGAGGCCGAGGGCATTGGAGTAGGAACCAAGATCGGTGAGGTCTAGGTCGGTGGGCGCGTCATTCGGCACCCCCTCACTGTACGGCCGGGCGCCGGCTGGGTTGCCGCGGCTGAGGATCGGGCGAGAATTGCGTCCTGGAAGGGTTGTTCGAGAGCTGATTCGGCGACACACCGCCGCGGTTGGTGGGACTGGGGGCGCCGGGCCCATACGGTCTGCTTTGTGGGGACGACGGGTTTGATCTTCGGAGCGATTGCGATCGCGTGGTTGGCCTATCTCGTGCCTCATTTCGTGCGGAAGCGCGATGACGAAGCCGTGGCCGAGACCGACGATCCCGCGGAGCGCTTCGCTCAGTCGATGCGGGTCGTCCAGCACGGTACAGCGCCGCTGCTCGACCAGGATCTGTCCGAGATCGGCACCTACGAGGTGTCCACGCCGCTGACCCGGCGGGCAGCCGTGGCTGATCTTCGGCGGCTGGAGACGGTGGCTGCCCTGCGTCGGCGGCGGGTGCTGCTGGCGCTGATGGCGGTGCTGAGCCTGGTCGTCGGTCTCGCGGGTGCCCAGCTGATCCCGTGGTGGACGACCGCGATCCCCGGTGGACTGCTGGTGGTGTTCTTCGCGGTGTCCCGCTTCAGCGTGATCGCGATGCGCCGCAGCCTCGATGCCCGGTACGCCGACATCATGCGGGGTGGCGATGAGGTCACTGTCTTCATCAACCGGGCCAAGGTCAAGAAGGGCGTGAAGGCGGCTGCTGAGGCTGCCGAGAAGGAAGCGGCCGAGAGCGAATCGAAGGCTGCGACCGGTGCCCTGTGGGACCCGGTCCCGATCACCGTGCCGACCTATGTGTCCAAGCCGCTGGCTCCACGGACCGTACGCACGATCGATCTGTCCGGCCCGGCCGTGACCTCGACCGCCGCCGTACAGCATCCGGTCACCGCCGACGCCCGCCCTGCAGAGGCTGCTCCAGTGGAGGAGTCGGTCGAGGAGTCCGCGACGGACGAGCGGCGCGCAGCCTCCGCGTAGAGTGGTAAAGTCTGCGTGCTGATCCGCCGGGAGCCCTTCGCTGAAGGCTCACGCTGGTCGCCCAGGGGCTATGGCGCAGTTGGTAGCGCGTCTCGTTCGCAACGAGAAGGTCAGGGGTTCGAATCCCCTTAGCTCCACCAAATCGGAAACGTTCGAACCTTGCCCCGCATCATCGCGGGGCAAGGTTTTTTCGTTGCTAGGGCTGGGATCTGAGGCAAGGATCGTCGCGATCGCTTGCTTCGGTTCGGCGGTGATGTTGTCTTCGTCATCGATGGTGATGCGGTCGAACAGTGCCCGGTTGAGCATCCTTCGCTCGGCGGGTTCGGCCTTGGCGTAGAGGTCGCCGAGGTCGGTCAAGATGCCGAGTACGGAGCCGAGCCCGCCCTTTGCCTGCTCGTAGGTCGTCTCCAAGGTGTCGAGCCGGCCTTCGATCGACGTGAGGCTCGCACGGATGCGGTCTTGTTCGGACTTGAGCAGGTCGAGCGGGATCGCGTCGGCGTAGTGGGCTTGGAGGAGTTTCACCTTCTCCGCTTCGAGCTTCGCCTTCTGCGCGGCGAGCGTGGCCCGCTCGTCGCTGGTTGATGCGGCCAGAGCATCGAACACCTGCCCGAGCACCGATTGGATGCGGCCCGCTTCGTCCTCGGTGATCCCGACGTGCCGGTAGGCCCGCTCGATGCGGTCCTCGACACGGTGTGCGAGGAGCGCGGTGCGCTGGCAGGTGTTCTGCTTGTAGCGGCGCCCGGTGCAGGTGAAGTAGTCGTAGAGCACGCCCTGATGGTTGCGGGGCCGCTCGAACGCGAGCTTCTTCCCGCAGGCGCAGTAGACCGAGCCCTTGAGATAGTGGTCGTACTTCTGCGGCTTGTCGCCGATGACGTTGTTCTGCCGCAGGATGGTCTGCACCTGCTCGAAGGTCTCCGGGGTGACCAGCGGCTCGTGCGCGCCCTCGTAGGTGACGCCCCGGAACGAGACGATCCCCTCGTAGTACGGGTTCGTCAGGATCTTATGCAGCAGCTTCGTCGTGACCGGCTTCTCGGGGAACGCGGGCGTCGGCCTGGTGGTCAGCCCGCGGGTTTCGAGCTCGCGGGTGAGCCTAGACAGCGACCAGTTGCCCGAGGCGTAGGCGGTGAACGCGAACCGCACATGCTCTGCCCGTTCCGGGTCGACCTCGACGTCGCGCACCTCGTGGCCTTTCCCGTCGGTCGTGCGTACGTTGAGGTAGCCGAGCGGCGCCCGGTTCGGGGTGCCGCCCATCGACGCCTTCTGCACGAGTCCCTTGGTGACCTCCTGGGCGAGGTTCAGCGAATAGAACTCCGCGATGGAGGCCATGATGCCGTGCATGAGCATCCCCGAAGGCGTCTCATCGATGTTCTCCGTGACCGAGACGAGCGTGACGCCGCTCCCGCGCAGGGTGGCGTGGATGATCGCGTCATCGAGACGGTTCCGGGCGATCCGGTCGACCTTGTTGATGATGCAGTACCGCACCGGGTTCGCGGCGAGGTAGTCCAGCATCTTTTGGAGCGCCTTGCGCTTGGCGGTCTTGGCGGACTCACCGGGCTCGATGAACTCGGCCACGATCACCGCGCCGAGCTGTTCGGCCTTGCGCTCGGCGGCCTCGCGCTGCGCCGGGATCGACAGGCCCTCCTCGAGCCCATTCCGGGTGGCCTGATCCTTGGTGGAGACCCGCAGATACGAGATCGCGGGTAGCTTCCCATCGGGAAGGGTGAGATCGACCGATGGTTGGATGCCGTTCGCCAGGGAACGCAGGATCGAGAGATCGAAGCCCGCGGGCAGGTCGATGAGTGTCATTGTCGTGACTCGCTTTCAGACGCTCACCCGCCCTCGAAAGGGTCGGGCGTGGGCGCCGTCTGGCTGTCACGACAGTGGTTGGGAGTGGCCTACCGAACCGCGACGGGTTCGGAGTAGTGGGCTTGATGAGCCGGTAGCGCCCGAAGATTGGACGTACACCGTGATTCTACCGTTCGGTGCTCAAGAGCTGCCGGAGATACGAACCGGCCTTGCCCGCCTGGGTGCCGGTGCCGGCTTCGCGGAGTGCGACGCGGAGAAGGACTTCGGCGACCCTCTCCGCGTCGATCTGCTCCCGCCTGGTGAACACGACCCGCACGTTCCGATCCGAGGAGGAGCGCTGCGTCTTGCGCTGATAGTTCCGCACCATCAGGCGTCCTCGTCGCTCGCCTCTCGCAAGCGGTCGAGGCGGGCGAAGAAGGCGTCCTCGGCGGCCTGCCGCTTGGCGACTTCCGCGATCACGAACTGCACGAAGTCTTCCCGCCGATCCGTGATCGGGGTGTCCTCGACGGTGGGGGCGGGCGGCTCACCAGGCCACACGGTTTGACGACTGGGCCGGTCGCGATCCAGCCGAGTGCCGGAAGCGGCTACCCAATCGCGGAGCCGCTGCCTGGCGGCGGCGAAGTCGCGATGCCAGCCGAGCGGTGCGCTGCCGCTCTGGTCGGGGTCGTAGGCGCAGAGCCAGTGCAGATGCAGCGCGGAGAGCTCCCACAGCAGCTCCGGGTGCCGGTGCCACATGGGAGGGATCACCGAGGGCGGGAGCGCATAGGTCTTCCGCACCCACTCGACCCACCTGTTCAGAGCGAGCCATTCCTGCTCCAGCTCGTGCGCAGTCAGAAGGTTCCAGTTCACCGGCCCCGGAGGCCCTGGCACCTGCGATCCCGGCCCGGTGGGGTCGTCGTAGTCGTCGTCGTCCTCCCACTCCTCCGGGGCGGCAGGGGTCGTGTCGTCGCTCATACCGGCCGCCTCACATCGCCCGGACGGGCTCGGGCTCCGGCTGCTCCGACTCGATGGCCTCGAACCCGACGTTGCGGGTCTGCTCCCGGCTGGGTCGTTCACGGTCGGGCTGCGGCATGTCCTTGATGCGGCGCGGTGCGCCGACCTCGTAGTTCATGCGCGCCAGGTCGTGCCCGAACCTG
>JASGEZ010000148.1:0-29151 GCA_047605905.1 Microlunatus sp. | reverse complement strand
GTTGTCAGATTCTGTGGTCGCCCGAGCGACCACAGAATCTGACAACTCGGCGATAGGTTGGCCGTTGTGGTGACCAGCGCCGACCCGAAACCGCCGCGGCTCTACGCCCGGACGACCGAGATCGCCGATCCCGGTCCGCTGGTCGCGCTGCTGCCGGAGCAGGACGCGTACGCCTGGGTGCGACGCGGCGAGGGCATGATCGGCTGGGGCGAGGTGGCGCGCTGCAAGCCGGTCGATATCGCCGACGCCGAACAGTGGTGGACCGGCCTGGTCTCGCAGGTGGTCTCGGTCAGCGACCTCGAGCACACTCCCGGCGCGGGCTTCATGGCGTTCGGCAGCTTCGTCTTCGATCCCGCGAACTCCGCCGGCCGGTCGACCCTGGTGGTGCCGCGGACCGTGCTCGGCCGCCGCAACGGACGCTGCTGGCTGACCCGGATCGACACCTCGTTCGTGCACGACCGGTCGGTCCCGGCGCCCAGCCAACCGCGCGCGCCGCAGAAGGTCGCGTACGCCGACGGCGGGCTCACCGGCCCGCGCTGGGAGGCGGCAGTGGCCGAGGCCGTCCGCCGGATCACCGCCGGTGAGCTGGAGAAGGTGGTGCTGGCGCGTGATCTGGTCGCTCGGGCCGACGAGCCCGTGGACGCGCGCTGGCTGCTGGCCCGGCTGACGGAACGGTACGAGCGCTGCTGGAGCTATCTGGTCGACGGCCTGGTCGGCGCCACTCCGGAGATGCTGCTCCGCCGGGAGAACGGTCTGGTCACCTCACGGGTGCTGGCCGGCACGATCCAGCGCAGCGGCGACAGCGTCCGCGATCTCGCGTTGGCCGCCGCCCTGGGGCGTTCCAGCAAGGACCTGGAGGAACACGAGTACGCCGTCGCCTCGGTCGCGGACGCGCTGGCACCGTACTGCTCGGGGATGAACGTCCCCGATGCGCCGTATGTCCTGGAGTTGCCGAATGTGCTGCACCTGGCGACCGATGTGACCGCGGTCGCCGGGCCGGAGCGGACCTCGCTGGGCTTGGCAGCCGCGCTGCATCCGTCGGCGGCGGTGTGCGGCACACCCACCGAGACCGCCCGACGGACCATTGCCGAACTGGAGCACCTGGACCGGGAACGCTACGCCGGCCCGGTCGGCTGGATCGATGCGCAGGGCGACGGCGAGTGGGGGATCGCACTGCGCTGCGGGCTGATCGACGAGACCGATCCGCGGCAGATCCGCCTGTACGCCGGTTGCGGCGTGGTGGCCGGCTCCGACCCCGAGGCGGAACTGACCGAGTCCAACGCCAAGCTCGTACCGATGCGCGATGCCCTCGGCTGAGACGAACCGTGGCATCGAGGGGCTGGCGGTGGTCGTGCTGGCCGGTGGGGAGTCCCTCCGGTTCGGCAGCGACAAGCTCGTCGCCCGGCTGGACGACCGGACCCTGCTCGACCACGCGCTGGACGGAATCCCGCTGGACACGCCGATTGCCGTGATCGGTCCTGAGCGGCCGCTCCCCAGAAAGGTCGTCTTCCTGCGTGAGGACCCGCCCGGCGGCGGCCCGGCGGCCGGACTGATCGCGGGTCTGCGCTGGGCCCTCGACCTTCGGGCGATGGTGATCGCCACCCTGCCCGGTGACGCACCGGCCGGCGGCCGGGCCGCCGTGCAATTGGTTGACGCCCTCGCCGGTCCCGACACCGCCACGAAAGTCGATGCGGTGGTCGCCGTCGATGCCGACGGTAGGGAGCAGGTGCTCCAGTTGGCCATGAGTCCACACATCGCCCGAGCCCTGATCGAACTCACCGGAGCAGGCGCCGGACACGGGGAATCGGTACGCCGACTGTTGCATCGGCTGGCGCCTCCCCCTCGGCGTGTCGAACTCCCCGAGCACCTCACTGCCGACATCGACAGCACTGCCCAGCTATCCGATTTTCGCAACCAAAACCGCGCGTAATTCGTCACGAATCTGTCGCCTGATAAGGGAAAACGTCCGAAACGCGGGCGTGCCCCCGGCTGCCTCGCCAAGGGCTCAAGGCTTAGGGTAGGTTCCGAGAGATCGTGAAGGTTTTCACGATCTCCCACGAGTTCGACCCCCACTCGAAGAGACCAGGAGGACCGATGTCAGTCGAGGCCGACGTCCTCGTCGTTGGCGCCGGACCTGCCGGATCGGCGACCGCTACGCACCTGGCGCGGCGTGGACTCGACGTGGCGTTGCTGGAGAAGTCGCAGTTCCCTCGCGAGAAGGTGTGCGGTGACGGTCTCACCCCGCGCGCGACCCGGCAACTGATCCGGCTGGGGATCGACACCAGCGTCGAAGCGGGCTGGTTGCACAACAGGGGGCTGCGGATCTACGGCGGTTCCACGACCCCGTTCGAGTTGCCCTGGCCCGAGCTGGCCGACTTCCCGTCGTACGGTCTGGTGCGACCTCGCGCCGACTTCGACGACCTGCTGGCCCGCAATGCCGTCGCCGCGGGCGCCAAGCTCTACGAGAACACCAACGTGAGCGGTCCGATCCTGGACGACAGCACCGGACGCATCGTCGGGGTGACGACCAAGGCCGGTGAAAGCTTTCGCGCGCCGCTCGTGGTGGCCGCCGACGGCAACTCCACCCGGCTGAGTCTGGCGATGGGTCTGGCCAAGCGTGACGACCGCCCGATGGGCGTGGCGGTGCGTACCTATTACCGCAGTCCGCGGCACATCGACGATCACCTGGAGTCCTGGCTGGAGTTGTGGGCCGGCAAGCCGGGGGAGAGTGATCTGCTGCCGGGCTACGGCTGGATCTTCGGGATGGGCGACGGCACCTGCAACGTCGGTCTCGGCGTGCTGAACACCTCCACCGCATTCGGCAAGACCGACTACAAGGACCTGCTCAAGCGCTGGCTGGACAACACTCCGCAGGAGTGGGGCTTCCGGGACGAGAACATGACCACCAAGGTCAGTGGCGCCGCGCTGCCGATGGGTTTCAACCGGCAGCCGCACTACGTCAACGGTCTGCTGTTGGTCGGCGACGCCGGCGGCATGGTGAATCCGTTCAACGGTGAGGGCATCGCGTACGCGATGGAGTCGGCCGAGCTGGCCGCGGATGCGATTGCCGAGGCCCGCTACCGCGGCATCGGCACCTCCAGCGCCGAGCGAGCCCTGCACGGCTACCCGACCCGGTTGAAGGCCGAGCTGGGTGGTTACTACACGCTCGGCAACATCTTCGTGAAGCTGATCGGCAATCCGAAGGTGATGGGCATCTGCACCAAGTACGGGCTGCCGCGCAAGACCTTGATGCGGTTCACGCTCAAACTGCTGGCGAATCTGCACGACAGCCGGGACGGGGACGCCATGGACAAGATCATCAACGCGCTCTGCAAGATGGCGCCGACGGCGTGATCGGGATGGCGAGCATGAACGAGACGGCGGACATGACCGTGACCGGATGGACAGGAGTGATCTCGTGAGTCCCTATTTCGGCATCGTGATCATGCTGGCGATCGCCGCGGGCTTCGTCGGCTTGACGGTGCTCACCTCGATCCTGGTTGGCCCGGGCCGCTACAACCGCGCGAAGTACGACTCGTACGAGTGCGGCATCCAGCCGACGCCGCAGCCGCTGGGTGGCGGTCGCTTCCCGGTGAAGTACTACATCACCGCGATGCTCTTCATCATCTTCGACATCGAGATCGTCTTCCTCTATCCGTGGGCGGTCTCCTTCGACCAGATGGGCATGTTCGCCCTGGTCGAGATGGTGTTGTTCGTGATCACCGTGTTCGTGGCCTACCTCTACGTGCTGAAGCGCGGGGGACTGGAGTGGGACTGACGATGAGCGATCCGACCCTTCACTTACCGGCCCTTCATCCACTGGTGCTGTGCCAGCCCGTGGACCTGAACACGGCGTACCTGGAAGAGAGGAGCTGACATGGGTGTGGAAGAGAAGCTCCCCTCCGGTGTCTTGCTGACCACCGTGGAGGGCCTGTTCGGCTACATGCGCAGCGCGTCATTCTGGCCGGCCACCTTCGGGCTGGCCTGCTGCGCGATCGAGATGATGACCTACGGCGCACCGCGCTTCGACGCCGCACGCTGGGGCCAGGAGGTGTTCCGCGCCTCCCCACGGCAGGCCGATCTGATGATCGTGGCCGGCCGGGTGAGCCAGAAGATGGCCCCGGTGCTGCGGCAGATCTACGACCAGATGCCCAACCCGAAGTGGGTGATGGCGATGGGTGTGTGCGCCAGCACCGGCGGCATGTTCAACAACTACGCGATCGTCCAGGGCGTCGATCACATCGTCCCGGTCGACATGTACTTGCCGGGCTGTCCGCCGCGGCCGGACATGCTGATGGACGCGATGTTCAAGCTGCGCGAGAAGGTGGCGCACCGTCCGATCGGCCCGAACGAGATTGCTGCCCACGAGGCCGCGGAGCAGGCTCAGCTGCACGCTCCGGCGACGCACGAGATGAAGGGGCTGCTGCGGTGAGCTCTATCCATGGTCGCGCTCCGCGCTCCGCGCTCAAGGGCTGCGCGAAGTCTCGCTCGTTCGTCGCGATCCCGTACGACGAAAAGCGTGTCGTACGGGATCGCTCCTGCACTCCCGAGAGGCTCCACCCATGAGCGACGAGACCCCCACGCCCGAGGGCACGGTGGTGCCCCAGTCGGACGCCCTGGAGACCCCCCGCGCCACCTCGGAGGTGATCGGGGTCCGGCGGGGCATGTTCGGAGCGCACGGCACCGGTGACACCTCCGGTTTCGGTGGGCTGACCCGGGTCGTGGAGTTCCCGGCCGCCTCCCAGCCGCCCTTCGGTGGCTGGTGGGACCAGGTCAACGACCGGATCGGTCAGCTGGTGCCGAACTACTCCGACGTGATCATCAAGGTCGTCATCCACCGCGGCGAGATCACGTTCCACGTCGATCGGCGGCACCTGGGCGAGCTGGTCAAGCACCTGCGAGACGATGCGCACCTGCGCTTCGAATACTGCAGTGGGGTCTCCGGAGTGAACTATCCCGAGGACACCGACGCCGAGTTGCATGTCGTCTACCACCTGCAGTCGATGACCCACAACCGCCGGATCCGGCTCGAGGTCACCTGCCCGGATTCCGACCCGCACATCCCGTCGGTCGTCGCGACCTACCCCACCGCCGACTGGCACGAGCGGGAGACGTACGACATGTTCGGCGTCATCTTCGACGGCCACCCGGCGCTGACCAGGGTCTTGTTGCCGGATGACTGGCCCGGCCACCCACAACGCAAGGACTACCCGCTCGGTGGCGTCCCGGTCGAATACAAGGGCGCGACCATTCCGCCTCCCGACAAACGCCGGAACTACTCGTGAGGACCGGAGCCACTCGGGAAGCCGGAATCATTCGGAAAGGACGGGGCAGATGAGCACTGACGTACGCGACAACGCCGATCCGTTTGGCGCCTTCTCCGCCGACGAGGCGGAGGGGCAGGTCTACACCGTCACCGGCCAGGACTGGGATGCCCTGGTCGCCGAACACGCCGAGCGCGGGGACAGCCGGATCGTGGTCAACATGGGGCCGCAGCATCCGTCCACGCACGGCGTGCTCCGGCTGATCCTGGAGATGGAGGGTGAGACGGTCACCGAGGCCCGGCTGGGCATCGGCTATCTGCACACCGGCATCGAGAAGAACATGGAGTACCGCACCTGGACCCAGGGCGTGACCTTCTGCACCCGGATGGACTATCTCTCGCCGTTCTCGCAGGAGGTCACCTACTGTCTGGGTGTCGAGCGGCTGCTCGACATCGAGGACGAGATCCCCGAGAAGGCCGACGTCATCCGGGTGTTGATGCTGGAGCTCAACCGGATCTCCTCCCACCTGGTCTGCATCGCCACCGGTGGCATGGAGATCGGCGCTCTCACGGTGATGACGATCGGTTTCCGTGACCGGGAGATGATCCTCGACGTCTTCGAGCTGATCACCGGACTGCGGATGAATCACGCCTACATCCGACCCGGCGGCGTGGCTCAGGACCTGCCACCCAACGCGATCCCGAAGCTGCGGGAGTGTGTCGCCTGGCTGAAGAAGCACTTGCCCGAGTACGCGGCGTTCTGCAACGCCAACCCGATCTTCATCGGCCGCCTGGGTGGCGTCGGCTATCTCGATCTGGCCGGCTGCCTGGCGCTCGGCGTCAGCGGGCCGTCACTGCGGGCGACCGGCTACGACTGGGATCTGCGGAAGAAGCAGCCGTACTGCGGGTACGAGACCTATGACTTCGAGGTCCAGACCTGGGACAGCTGCGACGCGTACGGGCGTTTCCGGCTTCGGCTGAACGAGATGTGGGAGAGCCTCAAGATCGTCGAGCAGTGCATCGACCGACTGGAGAAGATGGAGGGCGCTCCGGTCATGGTGGCCGATCCCAAGATCGCCTGGCCGGCCCAGTTGTCGCTCGGCAGCGACGGAATGGGCAACTCCAACGACCACATCAAGCACATCATGGGCGAGTCGATGGAGGCGTTGATCCATCACTTCAAGCTCGTCACCGAAGGCTTCCGCGTGCCGGCTGGTCAGGCGTACGTGCCGATCGAGAGCCCCAAGGGGGAGATCGGCGCGCACGTGGTGTCCGACGGCGGCACCCGGCCGTTCCGTGTGCACTTCCGCGATCCCAGCTTCGTCAACCTGCAGGCGATGCCGGCCCTTTGCGAGGGCGCCATGATCTCCGACGTGGTGGTGGCCGTCGCGAGTCTCGACCCGGTGATGGGAGGAGTCGACCGATGAGCGCGGAACATTCGGCCAACGGGCACGGTCACGGGCACTTCAAGAGCCACTTCGACCAGCCCAGCATCGACCTGACGGCCACCGACAGTGCGATCGACGAGACCACGATTGCGGAGCTGCGACTGATCGCGGACCGCTATCCGCAGTCCCGCTCGGCGCTGCTGCCGATGCTGCACCTGGTGCAGAGCGTCGACGGCCGGATCACCCCGCGGGGCATCGAGGTGTGCGCCGAGGTGCTCGGCATCACCACCGCCCAGGTCAGCGGGGTCGCGACCTTCTACACCATGTACAAGCGGCGACCGATGGGCAAGCACCACGTCGGCGTCTGCACCACCGCTCTGTGCGCGGTGATGGGTGGCGACGAGGTCTTCGCCAAGCTTCAGGAGCACCTCGGGGTCGGCAACGACGAGACCACCGAGGACGGGGCGATCACGCTCGAGCACCTGGAGTGCAACGCCGCCTGCGACTTCGCGCCGGTGATGATGGTCAATTGGGAGTTCTTCGACAACGCCACGCCGCAGAGTGCCTGCGCGGTCGTGGATGCGCTCCGCGCCGGAGAAGAGGTCACCGCGACCCGCGGTGCGCGAATCACCAGCTGGCGTGAGGCCGAGCGGGTGCTCGCGGGCTTCTCCGACAACCTGGTCGACGAGGGCCCGGCTGCAGGTCCGGAATCGCTGCTCGGACTGCAGATCGCCGAAGAGAAGGGCTGGACGGCACCGCCTGCCACGGCGCCGAGCGGGGAGGAGAACCATGGTTGACATGTTGACCCCGGTGCTCAGCGCCAACTGGGGTGACGAGCGGGCGTGGAAGCTGCACAACTACGAGCGACGCGGTGGCTATCAGGCACTGCGCAAGGCGCTTGCGATGGAGCCGGCCGCAGTCGTCGCGGAGGTGAAGGACTCGGGGCTGCGCGGTCGTGGCGGCGCCGGCTTCCCGACCGGCATGAAGTGGTCGTTCATCCCGCAGAACAACCCGAACCCGAAGTATCTGGTGGTCAACGCCGACGAGTCCGAGCCGGGCACCTGCAAGGACATTCCGCTGATGATGGCCTCGCCGCACACCCTGGTCGAGGGCGTGATCATCACCTCGTACGCGATCCGCGCCTCGCACGCGTTCATCTACGTCCGCGGCGAGGTGCTGCACGTGATCCGCCGGCTCCAGCAGGCGGTGCGCGAGGCGTACTCGGCCGGCTATGCGGGCAAGAACATCTTGGGCACCGGTTTTGACCTGGAGATCGTCGTGCACGCCGGCGCCGGGGCATACATCTGCGGCGAGGAGACTGCGCTGCTCGACTCGCTGGAGGGCCGGCGTGGTCAGCCGCGGCTGCGGCCACCGTTCCCCGCGGTCGCCGGGCTGTATGCCTGCCCGACGTTGATCAACAACGTCGAGTCGATCGCCTCCGTGCCGTGCATCATCGCCAACGGCGCGGACTGGTTCTCCTCGATGGGCACCGACAAGTCCAAGGGCATGACGATCTATTCGCTGTCCGGGCATGTGACTCGTCCCGGACAGTTCGAGGCTCCGATGGGGATCACCCTGCGGGAGCTGCTGGATCTGTCCGGCGGCATCCGGGAGGGTCACCGGCTGAAGTTCTGGACGCCGGGCGGCTCATCGACTCCGATCCTGACCGATGCGCACCTCGACATCCCGCTGGACTACGAGGGCGTGGCGAGTGCGAAGTCGATGCTCGGCACCAAGGCACTGCAGTGCTTCGACGAGACGACCTCGGTGGTCCGCACCGTGCTGCGCTGGACCGAGTTCTACAAGCACGAGTCCTGCGGCAAGTGCACCCCGTGCCGGGAAGGTACCTGGTGGCTGGTGCAGATCCTCAAGCGGCTGGAGGCCGGCCAGGGTGAGGAGGGCGACATCGAGAAGCTCCTCGACCTGTGCGAGAACATCCTCGGCCGCTCGTTCTGTGCCCTCGGCGATGGCGCCACCTCCCCGATCAGTTCGGCCATCGAGTACTTCCGGGAAGAGTTCGAGGCCGGGATGCACACCCCGGCCTGGGAACTGTTCCCCTACGAGCGCAGCGCGATCTTCGTCCGTGAGGGGGCTCTCTCATGACTGAGTTGAATTGTCGCGCTCCGCGCTCCGCGGTCAAGAGCTCCGCGGATTCTCGCTCGTTCGTCGCGATTCCGTGCGACGACTCTGTTGCATCAGCTCGCTTTGCTCGCGGGCATGTCACCCGGAATCACTCCTGCACTCCCGAGAGGCTCCGCTCATGACCGTGACGTCAAATCCCGGACAGGACCTCGAGAGGCGCGAGGACCTGGTCACCCTGACCATCGACGATGTCGAGGTCAGCGTGCCCAAGGGCACCTTGGTGATCCGGGCCGCGGAGCTGATCGGGACCGAGATCCCGCGATTCTGCGACCACCCGCTGCTCGATCCGGTCGGCGCCTGCCGGCAGTGCATGGTCGAGGTACCCGACGCAGGCAACGGCCGTGGCTTCCCGAAGCCGCAGGCCTCCTGCACCCTCGAGGTCGCGCCCGGCATGGTGGTCAAGACCCAGCTCAGCTCGCCGGTGGCCGACAAGGCCCAGCACGGGGTGCTCGAGTTCCTGCTGATGAACCACCCGCTGGACTGCCCGATCTGCGACAAGGGCGGCGAATGCCCGCTGCAGAACCAGGCGCTGTCGCACGGGTATGCCGAGACTCGGTTCCACGACGTCAAGCGCACCTACCCGAAGCCGATCCACATCTCGGCGAACGTGCTGCTGGACCGCGAGCGGTGCGTGCTCTGTGCCCGCTGCACCCGGTTCTCCGAGCAGGTGGCCGGTGACCCGTTCATCGCGCTGATCGAGCGCGGCGCGCTGCAGCAGGTCGGCATCTACGAGAAGGAGCCGCTGCAGTCCTACTTCTCGGGCAACACGATCCAGATCTGCCCGGTCGGTGCGCTGACCGGCTCGTCCTACCGGTTCCGCTCCCGGCCCTTCGATCTGGTGTCGGTGCCGAGCGTCGCCGAGCACGACGCCTGCGGCTCGGCCATCCGGGTCGATCACCGGCGCGGTCAGGTGATGCGCCGGCTGGCCGGCGACGATCCCGAGGTCAACGAGGAGTGGGTCACCGACAAGGACCGCTTCGCCTTCATGTACGGCCGCGGGACCGACCGGCTGACCAGGCCGCTGGTCCGCGACACCGCCGAGGACGGCAGTTCGGTGCTCCGCGCGGCTTCGTGGCCGGAGGCCATCGATGTCGCCGTACGTGGCCTGCGGGCCGCGATGCACCCGGTCGAGGATCCGGAGAATCCCGGGGCGAGCCAGGCGAGCCCCGGCAGCCGGGTGGGCGTGCTCACCGGTGGCCGGCTCACCGAGGAGGACGCGTACGCGTACGCCAAGTTCGCCCGGGCCGTCCTCGGCACCAACAACATCGACTTCCGCTCCCGGCCGCACAGCAGCGAGGAAGCGGACTTCCTGGCGCACACCGTCGCGGGTGCCGGACTCGGCGTCACGTACGCGCAACTGGAGCGGGCCAAGCGAGTCCTGCTGGTCTGCTTCGAGCCGGAGGAGGAGGCGGGCGCCATCTTCCTGCGGCTGCGTAAGGCGGTCCGCAAGAACGGTCTTCAGGTGGCGACCGTCGCGCCATATCTGAGCAACGGCAACCGCAAGCTGAACGCGACACTGATCGCCACCGCACCCGGTGCCGAGGCATGGACGCTGTCCGACCTGGGTGAGCTGACTCCGGATGCGGAGACGATCATCCTGGTCGGCGAGCGCGCCGCGCTGTCCGTCGGCACCCTCACCGCGGTGAACGCGCTCGCCGAGCGCACCGGAGCCGGGCTGGCTTGGGTGCCGCGCCGGGCCGGCGATCGCGGTGCGGTGGAGGCCGGCTGCCTGCCGAATCTGCTTCCGGGCGGTCGCCCGGTCGGCGATGCCGCGGCGCGGGTCGACGTGGCCGCGACCTGGGGGAGCGGGAGCCTGTCGAGCGAGCCGGGTCGCGACCTGGACGAGATGCTGCTTGCGGCCGGCGACAACGAGCTCGGCGCGCTGATCGTGGCCGGGGTCGACCCGGGCGATCTGCTCGATCCCGAGGCTGCCCTCGAGGGCCTGGAACAGGTCGGGTTCGTGGTGAGCATCGAGACCCGCGCCTCCAAGGTCACCGAGCGTGCCGACGTGGTGCTGCCGGTCTCCTTGATCGAGGAGCGCTCCGGCACGTTCGTCACCTGGGAGGGTCGGGAGCGCCCGTTCAACGCGGTGTTCTCCAAGCCCAGTTCGATGAGCGATCTGCGGGTGCTGGCTGCGCTGGCGGACGGCTTCGGCTCGTCGCTCGGGCTGCGGACCGCCGCCCAGGCCAAGGCCGAACTGGTCGAATTGGGTGCCTGGACCGGCGATCGGGCCCCGGCTCCCACGACCGCACCGGCGTCGGCCGCGACACCTGCCGCGGGGGAGGCGCTGCTCGCCACCTGGCGGCTGCACCTCGACCACAGTTCGGCGGTTGCCAACGAGGCGTACCTGCTCGACACGGGGAAGCCGCCGGTGGCTGTTCTCAACCCGGTCACAGCCGAGGATGCGGGGATCGGTGATCGGGTCACGGTGAGCAACCAGCACGGTTCGATCACCCTGCCGGTCGAACTGGCCGCTGACATGGTGCCAGGCGTGGTCTGGCTACCGACCCGACCTCGCGGGCACGACGTCGCCGAGCAGTTGGCAGCGACGGCCGGCGATCCGGTCCGGATCGAAGGGGCGTGAGATGAACGACTGGTCTTTGGACTTGTTCGCGCAGGACCCGTGGTGGCTGGTCGTGCTCAAGGCGGTCTTCGCCTTGGTGTTCCTGCTGCTGATGACGCTGTTCACGATCTGGTACGAGCGTCGTGTGGTGGCCTTCATGCAGCATCGCAAGGGCCCCAACATGAACGGTCCGTTCGGTCTGCTCCAGTCGCTCGCCGATGGTATGAAGCTGATGTTCAAAGAGGACTTCACGCCGAAGAACGCGGAGAAGGTCGTCTTCATGCTGGCCCCGTTCGTGATGGCGATCCCCGCCGTCACGGTGTTCTGCGTGATCCCGATGGCCGGACTGGTGCCCTTGCCCGGCGGCATGAGCACCCCGCTGCAGGTCACCGACATGCCGGTTTCGGTGCTGTTCATCCTGGCCCTGGCTTCGATCGGCGTCTACGGCATCGTGCTGGCCGGTTGGTCCGGTGGTTCCACCTACTCACTGCTCGGTGCGGTGCGCTCCAGCGCTCAGGTCATCTCGTACGAGATAGCGATGGGTCTGGCCCTGGTCGGGGTGTTCCTCTACGCGGGCTCGGTGTCCACCTCGGAGATCATCGCCGCCCAGGCGGTGCCCAACTTCGAGATCGCCGGGATGCGCTTCCCGATGTGGTACGCCCTGATGCTCCTCCCGTCCTTCGTGATCTACCTGATCTCCATGGTCGGTGAGACCAACCGCGCACCCTTCGACCTGCCGGAAGCCGAGGGCGAGCTGGTCGGCGGCTTCCACACCGAATACTCCTCGATGCGGTTCGCCATGTTCTTCATGGCGGAGTACATGAACATGATCACGGTCTCGGCCGTGGCCACCACTCTGTTCCTGGGCGGCTGGCACGCGCCGCTGCCGTTCAACCTGATCCCCGGTCTGGACGAGGGATGGTGGGGCCTGCTGTGGTTCACCGTGAAGGTGCTGGGCTTCCTGTTCATCTTCATCTGGCTGCGCGGCAGCCTGCCGCGGTTGCGTTACGACCAGTTCATGGGCTTCGGCTGGAAATACCTGATCCCGATCGCCCTGGTCTGGCTGATGGCCGTCGCCACCTTCCGGATGGGCAACCGGCAGGGCTGGTTCTCCACCCCGGCGTTCTGGATCGTCGCCGCGATCATCCTGATCGTGCTGATCGTGTTCTCCTTCGTCGGCGGCAAGGAGCCCGAGGAGCCGGCTGAAACGGTGCCGGACGGTCCCTTCGACGCGTTCGCCGGCGGCTACCCCGTTCCGCCGCGGGGCAATCAGAAGCTGCCGGAGTTCGCCGACGTACTCGCCGGTGAGGGCGAGGCCACCGACACTTCCCAGCCGCGCAGGGCGGCCAGACCGATGCCGGCCGCAGATCAGACGACCCGAGAGGAGCAGTCCTGATGGGTGTCTTCGACCCGATCGCCGGATTCGGCGTGACCTTCCACACGATGTTCCGCAAGACGTTCACCCAGGAGTACCCGAAAGCTCCGAAGGTGACCGCGCCACGGTTCCACGGGCGTCACCAGCTCAACCGCTGGCCCGACGGCCTGGAGAAATGCGTCGGCTGTGAGCTGTGCGCCTGGGCCTGTCCGGCTGACGCGATCTACGTCGAGGGTGCGCAGAACACCGAGGGCGAGCGCTACTCCCCGGGCGAGCGCTACGGCCGCGTCTACCAGATCAACTATTTGCGGTGCATCCTCTGCGGATTGTGCATCGAGGCCTGCCCGACCAGGGCGCTGACGATGACGAACGAGTTCGAGATCGCCGACGACACCCGGGCCAAGCTCATCTACGAGAAGTCCGATCTGCTCGGACCGCTCCTGCCGGGCATGGAGCCGGCCCCGCACGAGCGCCGGCTCGGGCCGGACGAGCAGGCCTATTTCCTCGGGCTGCCGGGCAACGGCAAGCCCGATGATCGGGCCGGCGACATCAGCGGTTGGCGGCCGCCGGTCCCGAACCGCGGGATCGAGGGCTGGAACGAACGCAAGCGGGCCGCCAAGGAAGCCGAGAAACGGGAGAAGGCGAACCGATGAGCATGCTGACCCCGTTGGTGACGGGACCCGAGGTGGCGTTCTGGCTGCTGGCGCCGGTGATGATCTTGGCGGCGTTGGGTGTGATCTTGTCCCGTAAGCCGGTCCACTCGGCTCTCTGCCTGGCTGTGGTGATGATCTCGCTGGCGGTGCAGTACGCCGCTCAGGACGCACCGTTCCTGTTCGTGGTGCAGATCATCGTCTACACCGGCGCAATCTTGATGCTGTTCCTCTTCGTGCTGATGCTGATCGGCGTCGACGCGGCGGACTCGCTGGTGGAGACGATCCGTGGCCAGCGAGTCTGGGCGGTCGTCGGCGGGATCGGATTCGGGGTGCTGCTGGTCTTCGCGGTCGGCAATGCAGTGGCCGGTGACGCCGTCGGTCTGCAGGCCGCCAACTCCGACCACGGCGGCAACGTGCAGGGGATCGCGGCTCTGCTCTTCAAGCGGTACGTGTTCGGCTTCGAGGCCACCGCGGCCCTGCTGATCACCGCCGCCCTGGGTGCGATGGTGCTCGCGCACCGCGAGCGGCTGAAGGCCAAGAAGACCCAGGTCGAGCTGGTCGCCGAGCGGATGCAGCGGTACGCCGACCACGGCGAGCATCCCGGCCCGCTGCCCAGCCCCGGCGTCTTCGCCCGGCACAACGGCGTCGACACGCCGGCGCTGCTGCCCGACGGCACCGCCTCCGAGCTGTCGGTCTCGGCCACCTTGAAGGCCCGCGGCACGGTCGCCGACATCAACGAACTGTCCGGCCCGATCCGGGATCGGCTACGTGAGATCACCGGCAGCGACGGGGGGAGTGAGCACCAGTGAACCCCGACTACTACATCGGCCTGTCGGCGATCCTGTTCACGATCGGGCTGATCGGGTTCATGACCCGACGCAACGCGATCGTCGCCTTCATGTGCGTGGAGCTGATGCTCAACGCGACCAACCTGTCCTTGGCCACCTTCGCCCGAGTGCACGGGGCGTTGGACGGACAAGTGGCGGCCTTCTTCGTCATGGTGGTCGCCGCGGCCGAGGTCGTGGTCGGACTGGCGATCATCGTGGCGATCTTCCGAACCCGACGCTCGGCCTCGGTCGACGACGCGAACCTGCTGAAGTTCTGAGGAGAGATCGGTGAACCTGCTCGAAGTGGTCACCCCGGTCGCGGCCGAGGGACTTTTCTCCTACGCCTGGCTGCTGATCGCGATCCCGCTGGTCAGCGCGGGGATCCTGCTGCTGATCGGCAAGGCCGGCGACGCCTGGGCCCATCTGCTCGGCACCTTGGCGCCGATCGCCTCCTTCGTCATCGGCCTGATGCTGTTCGTCCAGCTGCTGGGCCGGGAGGAGAACGCGCGCGCCGTCGGCGTACCGCTGTATTCCTGGATCAGCTCCGGTGACTGGAACATCGGTGTCGGGCTGCTGATCGATCAGCTGTCGATCATGTTCGTGCTGCTGATCACCGGTGTCGGCAGCCTGATCCACGTCTACTCGATCGGCTACATGGCGCATGATCCCCGTCGCCGGCGGTTCTTCGCGTTCCTCAACCTGTTCGTCGCCGCCATGCTGCTGTTGGTGGTGGCCGACAACTACCTGGTGCTGTTCGTCGGCTGGGAGGGTGTGGGTCTCGCCTCGTACCTGCTGATCAGCTTCTGGCAGCACAAGCCGTCCGCGGCCGTCGCCGGCAAGAAGGCGTTCGTGGTCAACCGGGTCGGCGACATCGGCATGTCGCTCGCGGTCATGCTGATGCTGGCGTCATTCGGCTCCTCGGCCTTCGTCGACGTCAACGCCGGTGCGGCATCGATGCCGCCGGCCGTCGCCACCGCGATGGGGCTGCTGCTGCTCCTCGGCGCCTGCGGAAAGTCGGCTCAGGTGCCGCTGCAGTCCTGGCTGCTGGACGCGATGGAGGGCCCGACCCCGGTCTCAGCCCTCATCCACGCGGCCACCATGGTCACCGCCGGTGTCTATCTGGTCACCCGGTCCTTCGCGATCTTCGAGCAGACCGAGACCGCGGCCACCGCCGTCGTCGTGGTCGGCACGGTCACTCTGCTGGCCGGCGCCTGGATCGGTTGCGGCAAGGACGACATCAAGAAGGTGCTGGCCGGCTCCACCATGAGCCAGATCGGCTACATGATGCTTGCCGCCGGCATCGGCCCGGCCGGGTACGCCTTTGCGATCTTCCACCTGGTCACCCACGGCTTCTTCAAGGCCAACATGTTCCTCGGTGCCGGCTCTGTGATGCACGGCATGAACGACGACGTCAACATGCGCCACTACGGTGCGCTGTCGAAGGTCATGCCGATCACCTTCGTCACCTTCGCGTCCGGCTATCTGGCGATCATCGGCTTCCCGTTCTTCGCCGGCTTCTACTCCAAGGACCACATCATCGAGGCCGCTTTCGAGCGCAGCGCGCTGGTCGGCGGTTTGGCGATGCTCGGTGCCGGTGTGACCGCGTTCTACATGACGCGGCTGATGCTGATGACCTTCCTCGGCAAGAAGCGCTGGCTCAAGGGGGTGCATCCGCACGAGTCACCGTTGGTGATGACCGTGCCGCTGATCATCCTGGGCGTCATGTCCTTCGCGGGTGGCCTGGTGCTGAACAACTGGATCGGAGGCTGGCTGAACCCGGCGTTCGGCATCGCGCATGCGGAGGGGCACGCTCCGAGCCTGCTGCACGTCACCCCGGTCGGGATGGTCACCATGGTGCTTGTGGCGGTCGGTGTCGCGGTGGCCATCATGCTCTTCGGCCCGCGGAAGGACATCCCGGGTACGGCGCCTCAGAGCCGGTCCCCGTTCACCCTGGCAGCCCGCAACGATCTCTACGGCGACGCCTTCAACGAGACCGTGTTCATGCGGCCCGGTCAGGCACTCACCGACGGGCTGCTGAAGGTGGAGGACAACGGCATCGACGGGGCCGTGAACGGCACCGGATCGGTGGTCTCACAGATCGCCGGACAGCTACGCAAGGTTCAGAACGGTTTCGTGCGTTCGTACGCGCTGACCATGGTCCTCGGGGCCGTGGTCGTCGGTGCGGTCATCGCGCTCGGACGGCTCGGCTGAGGAAGGAATGACAGTGTTTCCCTGGTTGACTGTCCTGGCTCTACTGCCACTGGTCGGTGCGGCGCTCCTGATCTTCATCAAGGGCAGCGCGGCGAAATCGCTCTCGCTGCTCGTCTCGGTGGTCGCTTTCGTGGTGTCCCTGGGCGTGCTGTTCGGGTATCAGCCCGGCGGCGGCATGCAGTTCAACGAGCAGGTCACCTGGATCAAGCCGTTCGGTGTCCACTACGCCCTGGGCGTGGACGGCATCGGGCTCACCCTGGTGCTGCTGGTCACCTTCGTCACCCCGCTGGTGATTCTGGCCAGCTGGAACGACTTCGACGGAGGCAAGGCGTCCTGGATCGCCTCCGGCAACCAGGCGGCACCGGCCCCCAAGTACGACGCTCGGGTCTTCTTCGCGCTGGTGCTTGTGGTCGAGAGTCTCTCGTTGTTCGTGTTCACCGCGACCGACGTGTTCATGTTCTACGTCTTCTTCGAAGCCATCCTGCTGCCGATGTACTTCCTGATCGGCGGCTTCGGCGGAGCGCGCCGCCAGTATGCGGCGATCAAGTTCCTGCTCTTCGGGCTGCTCGGCGGCTTCGTGATGCTGGCCAGCGTGATCGGGCTGTACGTGCTCTCGGCCCGGGCCGGCGAGCCGAGCTATCTGCTCGCCGATCTCAGCCAGCTGGAGATCGCCACCGGCACCGGCCGCTGGCTGTTCGTCGGCTTCATGTTCGCGTTCGCGATCAAGGCACCACTGGTGCCGTTCCACACCTGGCTGCCGGATGCGGCGGAGGAGTCCAACCCGGGCGGGGCCACCATGATGGTCGGCCTGATGGACAAGATCGGCACCTTCGGGATGATCCGCTTCTGCCTGGGACTGTTCCCGGAGGCATCGCAGTGGGCCACCCCGGTGGTGCTGGTGCTGGCCACCATCTCGATCCTGTACGGAGCCATCGCCGCGATCGGCAGCCGGGATCTGATGCGGCTCATCTCGTACACCTCGATCAGCCACTTCGGGTTCATCGTGATGGGCATCTTCGCCTTCACCACCCAGTCGATGGTGGGCTCGACGCTCTACATGCTGAACCACGGCCTGTCGACCGCGTTGTTGTTCCTGATCGTCGGCTACTTCATCAAGCGGCGTGGCTCGCGTGACGTGTACGCGTTCGGTGGCGTGCAGTCCAACACCCCGGTCGCGGCCTCACTGTGGCTGTTCGCCGCACTGGCGACCTGTTCGCTGCCCGGCCTGTCCTCGTTCGTGTCGGAGTTCATGGTGCTGGCCGGAACCTTCAGCCGGCACCCGGCCTTCGCCGCGATTGTCACCCTGGCCATCGTGCTGGCCGCGCTGTACGTGCTGTTGATGTACCAGCGCACCATGACCGGGCCGGTCACGCCCGAGGTCGAACGAACCGTCACCGAGGATCTGAGCGGCCGGGAGCGGCTGGCCATCGCGCCACTGGTGGTAGTCGTCTTGGCACTGGGCTTCTTCCCGAAGCCGATGCTCGAGGTGATCGAGCCGACGGTCCAGACGACAATGCAGCACGTCGGAGTGAGCGACCCGCAACCGTGGGTCACGGCGGAGGGGGGTCGCTGAGATGGAGATCGTCTCACCCAACATCGAGTACGGGCTGTTGATGCCCTTCATCCTGGTCTTCGCGGGCGCCTGCCTGGGAGTCCTGGTCGAGGCGTTCGTGCCGCGAGGCAGCCGCCGGGTCGCACAGCTGACCCTGGTCTACGCCTCGATCGCCGCCGCGCTGTTCATGACCTTGCGGAACTGGGCCGGGCAGCCGGCCAAGGTCGCGGCCGAGGGTTCGGTCGCCATCGACGGGCCGACCTACTTCATGTGGGTCATCCTGCTGATCTTCGGCGCGATCTCCTTCCTGCTGATCGCGGACCGGACCGCGGAGAACGGGGCCAGCATCTTCGCGCCTCAGGCCGCCGCGGTGCCGGGCACCCCGGAGGAGGACGAGGCCGTCAAAGCCGGTGTCGAGCACACCGAGGTCTATCCGCTGGCGCTGTTCGCGTTGGCCGGCATGATGCTGTTCCCGGCGTCCGCGGACCTGATCACCATGTTCTTGGCACTGGAAGTCTTGTCGCTGCCGCTGTACATCTTGTGCGGGCTGGCTCGCCGCCGCCGGCTGCTGTCGCAGGAGGCTTCGCTGAAGTACTTCCTGCTGGGCGCGATGTCGTCGGCGATCTTCCTCTACGGCGCGGCGCTGCTCTACGGGTACGCCGGGTCGTTCGACTTCGCCGCCATCGACGGTGCGCTGCGGGCCGGTACGTCGGAGTCCAAGCTGCTGCTGGCCGGGATGGCGCTGGTCGGGATCGGGCTGCTGTTCAAATTCGGCGCCGTTCCGTTCCACTCCTGGACCCCGGACGTCTACGTCGGCGCGCCGACGGCGGTCACCGCCTTCATGGCGTCCTGCACCAAGATCGCCGCCATCGGCGCCCTGATGCGACTGTTCTACGTGGCGCTCGGCGCGTCCCGCTGGGACTGGCAGCCGCTGATGGCGATCATCGCGGTGGCCACCATGGCCGTCGGCTCGATCGTGGCGATCAGCCAGACCGATGTGAAGCGGATGCTGATCTACTCATCGATCGCCCATGCCGGCTTCCTGCTGACTGCCTTCGTTGGGGCCTCCCAGCTGGTCTCCAGCGGCCAGCAGAACGGGCTGACCAGTGTCTCCGCGGTGATGTTCTACCTGGTGGCGTACGGCGCCGCGACCATCGGGGCCTTTGCCGTGATGACCTTGGTCCGAGACCCCAGTGGCGAGGCGACCCAGCTGTCCAGCTGGAGTGGTCTGTACCGGCGCTCGCCAATCGCGGCCCTGGTCTTCGCCTTGTTCCTGCTCAGCTTCGCCGGGATTCCGCTGACCAGCGGCTTCATCGGCAAGTGGGCCGTGTTCGCGACCGCTTGGAACGGCGG
This sequence comes from Microlunatus sp., assembly GCA_047605905.1. Classification (GTDB taxonomy): domain Bacteria; phylum Actinomycetota; class Actinomycetes; order Propionibacteriales; family Propionibacteriaceae; genus Microlunatus. The sequence continues at coordinate 9,824 of JASGEZ010000148.1, read as the reverse complement.
CGCGGAGTGGCTGGTCGTCACCGCGGTGGTGATCAGTGTGATTGCCGCGTTCTTCTACATCCGGGTGATCGTGCTGATGTTCTTCGCCGTGCCGGAGTCCGGCCCGGTGAAGGTGATCAAGCCGGGCACCGGAACGCTGGTGGCCGTCGGGATCGCCGTGATTGCCACCGTCGGTCTGGGGCTGTTCCCTGGTCCGGTGCTCGAACTTGCCCAATTGGCCGGAGAGTTCGTCCGCTGAGTCACAATAGGGTCCTCACTCGCTCGTTGGTCGAGCGGGGCAATTGGGGATCGAGGAGAGTAGTGCTGGCTTCCGGGACGCGGGAAGTCTCCTGGGAGGCGACGGTCCGCGAACGACTCGACGAGATCGAGTCCGCTTTGATGGCTATCGCCGAAGCGGATTCGCCCATGGTGACCGAGGCTGCGCAGCATGTCATCGCCGCTGGTGGCAAGCGGTTCCGGCCGTTGCTGGTGGTGCTGGCCTCGCAGCTCGACCCGGTGACCTCTCCCGCGCCGGTCGAGGACGTGATCCGGGCGGCACTGGTGGTCGAGTTGACTCACGTCGCCAGCCTTTACCACGACGATGTGATGGATGAGGCCCGGCTGCGCCGTGGGTCGGCCAGTGCCAATGCTCGCTGGGGCAACACCGTCGCCATCCTGGTCGGGGATTTCCTGTTCGCCCGGGCGTCGGAAGTGGTCGCCGAGCTCGGCACCGAATACGTACGGTTGCAGGCTCGGACCTTCGCCCGGCTGGTGCAGGGTCAGATCGCCGAGACCGTCGGCCCGGGTGATTCCGATCCGCTGGAGCACTACCTGAAGGTCGTCGCCGACAAGACGGCCTCCCTGATCGCGACCTCGGCCTTGTTCGGCGCCAAGGTGGCTGGTGCGGATCTCGCCGCCCAGCGGGCCCTGGCGGCGTACGGGGAGGAGATCGGTACCGTCTTCCAGCTCTCCGACGACATCATCGACATCACCTCCGACGAGACCGGGAAGACCCCCGGCACTGATCTGCGTGAAGGCATCCCGACCTTGCCGACCCTGCTGTTCCGGCGGAATGTGGATCCGGAATCGGCCGCTGACGTGCGGCTGCTCCAACTGCTGGACTCGGATCTGAGCGAGGACGCCGATCTGGCCGAGGCGCTGGCGTTGTTGCGAGTTCACCCCTGCATCGAGCAAGCCCGCGCCGAGGTCGAACGACGTGCGGAGCGCGCCCGCTCCTATCTCGCCGACCTGCCCCCCGGACGCGCCCGCGACGCGCTCGACGAACTCTGCGACACCGTCGTCAGCAGATCTGCCTGATCGGGCACCCGGCCGGAAATTTTGGATCTGCTCGGGTTTGACGGCTTTGCTCGATCTGCAGATCGAGCAAAGCCGACCAACCCGAGCAGCTTCGCACTGGTGGTGTGAGTCTGACAGCCTCCTAGTTCTTTTGAGTCGCTCAAAGTAAGTGGTAGCCTGGGGGCAATGACCGAGTTCGTTCTTCCCACCGCCGAGGATGCGATCCGAGGCGCAGGCTTGCGGCTGACCGAGCCGCGACGAGCTGTGTACGACGCGCTCAGCGAGCAATCGCATGCGACCGCTGACGACGTGCTGGCGAGGGTGCTCACCACGGTGCCGGGCACCAGCCTTCAGTCGGTCTACAACGCCTTGAGCGACTTCGCCGAGGCCGGGCTGGTCCGCCGGATCGAGCCGGCCGGACGTCCGGGTCTGTTCGAGTTGCGGGTCAACGACAACCACCACCACCTGGTCTGCACCGAATGCGGCATCGTCGTCGATGTCGACTGCGTGGTCGGGGCGGCACCGTGTCTGACCTCGTCCAACGACCACGGCTTCGTCATCGGCGAGGCCGAAGTCACCTTCTGGGGCATCTGCGCCGCCTGTGCGGCGGCGAGACCGGCGCCGACCCAGCCATGAACTCACGCCATGCAGTTGGTGGGAACCATTCACAGATAGGACAGATAGGACAGCAATGACTGACAGCGACACCCCCGTCGTGACGGCCGAGCAGACCGACTCCCCGACGGTGACCGGCGTGGAGACTCCCGCCGCCGGCGCCTGCCCGATGATCCACGGTGACCGCCAGCCGCACCCGACTGCCGGTCGGGCCAACGAGAAGTGGTGGCCGAACAAGCTGAACCTGAAGATGCTGGCCAAGAACCCGGCCGTCGCCAACCCGCTCGACGAGGACTTCGACTACGCGGCCGCGTTCTCCGAACTCGACCTCGATGCGGTCAAGGCTGACATCGTCGGCGTGCTGACCACCTCGCAGGACTGGTGGCCGGCCGACTTCGGCCACTACGGGCCACTGATCGTCCGGATGGCCTGGCATTCTGCCGGCACCTACCGTGTGATGGACGGCCGGGGTGGCGCCGGGGCTGGGCAGCAGCGGTTCGCTCCGCTCAACAGCTGGCCGGACAATGTCGGCCTGGACAAGGCCCGCCGCATTCTGTGGCCGGTCAAGAAGAAGTACGGCAAGTCGTTGTCCTGGGCTGACCTGATGATCCTCGCCGGCAATGCCGCGATGGAGTCGATGGGCTTCAAGACCTTCGGCTTCTCCGGTGGCCGCGAAGATGTATGGGAGCCCGACGATGATGTCTACTGGGGTCCGGAGACCACCTGGCTGGGCGACGAGCGCTACCAGGGCAACCGCGAGCTCGACAAGCCGCTGGCTGCGGTGCAGATGGGCTTGATCTACGTCAATCCCGAAGGTCCGAACGGTGAGCCGGATCCGCTGAAGGCCGCTCATGACATCCGCGAGACGTTCAAGCGGATGGCGATGAACGACGAGGAGACTGTCGCGCTGATTGCCGGTGGGCACACCTTCGGCAAGACCCACGGTGCTGCGCCGGACAGCAACGTGGGCCCGGATCCCGAGGCGGCTCCGCTGGAGGAGCAGGGACTCGGGTGGCGGAACGCGTACGGGTCCGGCAAGGGCGACGATCAGATCACCAGTGGCCTGGAGGTCACCTGGACCTATCACCCGACCCGCTGGGACAACGAGTTCTTCCACATCTTGTTCTCCTACGAGTGGGAGCTGTTCAAGTCCCCGGCCGGTGCCTGGCAGTGGCGACCCAAGAACGGTGCCGGCTCCGATCTGGTGCCGCTGGCGCACGATCCGGCCGCACGCCGCGAGCCGCGGATGCTGACCACGGACCTGTCGCTGCGGTTCGATCCGATCTATGGACCGATCGCTCGTCGGTTCAACGAGCACCCGGAGGAGTTCGCCGATGCGTACGCGCGGGCTTGGTTCAAGCTGACGCATCGCGACCTGGGTCCGAAGTCGCGCTACGTCGGCGCCGAGGTGCCGGCGGAGGACCTGCTCTGGCAGGATCCGTTGCCGGCCGTCGATCACGAGCTGATCGACGACGCCGACGCGGCCACGCTGAAGAAGCAGATCCTGGCATCCGGTCTGACGGTCTCCCAGCTGGTCTCCACCACCTGGGCGGCGGCGTCCTCCTTCCGTGGCAGTGACAAGCGCGGCGGTGCCAACGGGGCCCGGCTCCGGCTCGCGCCGCAGAAGGACTGGGAGGTCAACAACCCTGTCGGTCTCGCACCTGTGCTGGAGACGCTCGAGGGGATCCAGACCGCTTTCAACAACGCGCAGACCGGTGGCAAGCGGGTCTCGCTGGCCGATGTCATCGTGCTGGCCGGCAACGCGGGCGTCGAGGCGGCGGCCAAGGCCGCCGGTGTCGAGATCGTGGTGCCGTTCCATGCGGGTCGGGTCGATGCCAGCGCGGAGCAGACCGATGTCGAGTCGTTCGGCTACCTGGAGCCGATCGCCGACGGCTTCCGGAACTACTACGGCAAGCATGCCGAGCTGCCGGCGGAGTATCTGCTGATCGACAAGGCCAGCCTGCTCACCCTGAGTGCGCCGGAGATGACCGTGCTGGTCGGTGGCTTGCGCGTGCTGGACACCAACTGGGACGGCTCGAAGCTCGGTGTGCTCACCGACCGGCCGGGGGTGCTGAGCAACGACTTCTTCGTCAACCTGCTCGAGCTGGGCAACACCTGGAAGCCGCTGGATCCTGGGTCGCACGCCTTCCAGGCCACCAACGCCGCCGGTGAGGCGACCTGGATCGGCAGTCGGGCGGACCTGGTGTTTTCCTCCAACTCCGAGCTGCGGGCCCTCGCCGAGGTGTACGCCAGCGACGATGCGGCCGAGAAGTTCGTCCGCGACTTCGTCAAGGCGTGGACCAAGGTGACCGAACTGGACCGGTTCGACCTGCATCGCTGAGCCCGCCTGACCTCACCAAATGGCAACCCGTTCTGCGGGGTCGAGCCAGAGGGCGTCCGATTCGGTCACCTCGAAGGCGGCGTAGAAGTCGTCCACGTTGCGCACGATCTGGTTGCAGCGGAACTCGTTGGGGGAGTGCGGGTCGGTGGCCAGCCGCTGCTTGACCAGTTCGGGGCGGGACTTGGACTGCCAGACCGCACCCCAGGACAGGAAGAGCCGCTGCTCGTCGGTGTAGCCGTCGAGGGGCTCGACCTGCTTGTCCCCACGGGCGATCCGGTACGCCTTCAGGGCGATCGAGAGACCACCGAGGTCGCCGATGTTCTCCCCAATGGTGAGCTTGCCGTTGACGTAGGAGCCGGGGGCCTCGGCCGGCGACAGCGCGTCGTACTGGCCGATCAGTGCCCCGGTTCGCTCCTCGAACGCCTTCCGGTCCTCGGCGGTCCACCAATCACGCAGCGCGCCGTCGCCGTCACAGGTCGATCCCTGATCGTCGAAGCCGTGGCCGATCTCGTGCCCGATCACCGCTCCGATACCGCCGTAGTTCACCGCGTCATCGGCGTGCTCGTTGAAGAACGGCGGCTGCAGGATCGCGGCCGGGAAGACGATCTCGTTCTTCAGCGGGTGGTAGTAGGCGTTGACCGTCTGCGGCGTCATCAGCCATTCCTCGCGGTCCACCGGCTGCCCGATCTTGGCCAGCGACCGATCCAGCTCGAAGGAGGAGGCCCGCTGCACATTGCCCAGCAGGTCGTCGGACCGGATCTCCAGCGCCGAATAGTCCCGCCACTTCGTCGGATAGCCGATGTGAGGACGGAACTTCGCCAGCTTGGCCAGCGCCTCGGTCTTCGTCTCGGCGGTCATCCAGTCCAGTTCGGTGATCGAGGCGTGGTAGGCCTTGATCAGATGGTCGACCAGCTCGTCCATCCGTTGCTTCGCGACCGGCGAGAAGTGCCGGGACACATAGATCCGGCCGACCGCTTCGCCGAGCGCACCTTCGACCAGACCGACGCCCCGCTTCCAGCGCTCCTTGAGCACCGGGGTGCCCTGCAAGGTCGTGCCGTAGAAGGCGAAGTTCTCCTCCACGAAGGGGCTCGACAGATATGGGGCATAGGAGCCGATCACCCGCCAGGTCAGCCACAGCTGCCAGTCCGCCAACCGATCCTCGGTCAGCAGTGCGGCGACATCGGTGAAGAACGACGGTTGCTCGACCACCAGCTCGGCCATCTGCCGTTCGTCGATGTCAGCCGCCGCCATGAACGCCCGCCAGTGCAGTCCCGGGCTGTCGGCGGTGAAATCCTCCAGCGAGGTCAGGTTGTACATCAACCGGATGTCCCGGGTCTTGACCTTGTCCCAGTGACAAGACGCGATCGCGGTCTCCAGATCAAGGATCCGCTGCGCCTTCGCAGCCGCATCGTCGAGCCCGGTCAGCGTCAGCATCCGCTCGATGTGGCCCAGATAGGCCGCCTTCACCTCGGCATAGGTGTCCTCGCGGTAGTACGCCTCGTCCGGCAGCCCGAGACCGCTCTGGCCGATGAAGATGACGTACCGGTCGGGATTCCCGGGATCGGATTCCGTGCCGACACCGACGAGTCCGTGGATGCCGAGCCGCCCGAAGGAGCCCAGCAGCGTGATCAGGCCCGGGATATCGCTGATCGCCGCGATCTGCGAGAGATAGCCGGCCAGCGGGGCCGCGCCGGCCTCCTCGATGGTTTCGGTGTCCATGAAGCTGGCATAGAGATCAGCGATCTTGGCTTCGTCGCTGCCCTCGGCCACGCCGGATCGATCCATCCCGGTGATGATGGTGCGAACCGCCTCCTCTGCCGCGTCGCGGAGCACCATGAAGGAACCGGTGAGGGGCTTGTCCTCGGGGATCGGGGTCCGTGCGAGCCAGCCGCCGTTCACATGGCGGTAGAGATCGTCTTGAACCCGTACGTTGGTGTCGAAGGTGGAGAAGTCGAGAGCCGGGCTGGGTTGCGTCACGGTCAGTGATGCTACCCAGCCGTCGGCCCTTCGCTCTTCTGAGTCAGTCCGAAGGACTGACTTGAGTCAGTACTTCCAGGTGACCGTGAGCTTGCTTTCGGTCAATTTCGCCGACGGAATGGCGGACGAGTACGGCGTAATCGAGCAAGTACCTTCCTTGCACTTGCCGTAGGCCTTCAGCCGCAGATACACCGAGGCGGTAGCCTTCGCCGGGTTGTCGTAGACGAGCCGGACCTTCATATTGTCCAGCGAATCCTTCTCCCACGTCCAGCGGAAGGTGCCTTCCCGGGGGGTCACGTTCCCGGTCACGCGCGCCACATTGTTGGGGCAGCCCTTGTTCTTCAGCTTCTTGGACTTCACGCACTTGGTGATGCTGGCCTTGACCGCCTTGGTGAATGCCTTCTCACCGGTCTTGGTGACCTTCGGCGAGAGCTTGGTGAGGCCGCGCGGATACTCCGTCGGGCTGTCGACGGCGATGATGCCCGTGCTCCCGTAGCTGATGTTCTTGGTGCCAGTGGTCAGCTGATATGTGCCGGGGAAGACGGAGATGCTGTCGGACTGGACCCGGACGCCGTTGATGATCATCGGCAGGGTCTTGTTCAGCAGGGAGCCCAGGTCGAGGTCGTAGGCGACTTCGCGCAGCTGCCAGATGTCGCCGTCCTTCTGGACCGAGAAGGAGGTGTTGACCTTCTTGCCGCCCCGGGTATACGAGGCGTTGACGGTGTACGCGTACTCGTCGTCGACCACCGGTACGTTGATGTCAGCGATCGGCGCCAGCTTGTTCGACGCCGCCAGCACCTCATTGGTGAGGAAGGTGTTGTCGGACGGCTGGGTCGCGGCGAAGGAGAGCGCGGCCTGCGCATCGCCGCTGGCCAGAGCCTGCAGATAGCCCTGAACCGCGTCCGACGGCTTGGCGGCCGGTGCGGGGGTCGGTGGCTGGCTGCTGGTGCCGGTGGTGGTTCCGCCGGTGGTCGGTGTCTTGTTGTTGCGGAGTACGGCGAAGCTGATGAGACCACCGATCAGCACCAGGGCGAGCACACCCGCGCCGATGATGATCGGGAGCTTGGTTTTCTTCTTCGGCGGCGGCTGGCCCGGCGCGTACATGCCGTACGGCGGCTGAGGCCCGCCCGGACCCTGCGGACCTCCCTGGCCATACACCGGCGGCGGGGTGGGCTGGCTGTACGGGGGTGGGGTGGGCTGGCCGTACGGCGATGGGGTGGGCTGGCCATACGGGGCCGGTGGGGTGGGCTGGCCGTAAGGCGGTGCAGATGCCTGGCCGTACGCCGGTGGGTAGCCACCGCTGGGAGCCGGTGGCTGCTGGCTGTATCCCGGTCCCTGATACTCCGGGCCGCCGTACTGCGGTCCGGCTGGGCTCGGCTGGCCATGGGGCTGGTTCGGCTGAGCCGGGCCAGGCTGAGGCTGGCCGGGCTGATTCTGGTATGGATCGTTCCCGCTCACCCTGGAAAGGCTACGCAAGTACCGGGCCACAGCCGATCCCTGGACACGAATCTGGGTGAGTGAGATGCGGGAACGGCCGATCTCACTCCGTCCGGCGTCGCCGGAGCGGCGCCGAGGATCGGCAGCTAACAGACTTCCGCCGGCTCGGCGGCCGGGGTGGATCCTGCGCGGCGTCTACGCCGAGCGCTGGTCAGTCCGCTCACGGTGAGCACGACCAGGGCCGCCCAGACCAGACCGAAGCCGATCCAGCGGGATTGGGACATGGTCTCACCGAAGTAGAAGACGCCGAGCAGGAACTGGGCGGTGGGGGTGATGTATTGCAGCAGCCCGACAGTGCTCAGCGGCAGCCTGGTCGCGGAGGCCGCGAACAGCAGCAGCGGGGTCAAGGTGACCAAACCGGTCGAGATCAGCAGCAGCGACAGCCCGGGACCACCCTGGTGGGAGAACACCAGCGCACCGGTCGCCTGCAACCAGATCAGATAGCCGAGAGCGGCGGGAGCCAGCACGGCCGACTCGACGGTCATGGTCTCCAGGGCGCCGGAGTTGACCTGCTTCTTCAGCAGGCCGTAGATGCCGAAGCTCACGGCCAGAGTGAGGGCGACCCACGGCAACTGGCCGTAGTCGATGGCCAGCACGATCACCGCGGCTCCGGCGAGTCCGATGGCCACCCATTGACCGGCCACCAGGCGTTCGCGCAGCACCAGCACGCCGATCAGCACCGACACGATCGGGTTGATGTAGTAGCCGAGGGCCGCCTCGACCACATGTCCGGAGTTGACGGCCCAGATGTAGAGACCCCAGTTGACTGCGATCAGACCGGCTGCCAGGGTCAGCAGACCGAGGATGCGCGGGGTCGAGACCGTACGCCACCAGCCGCGCTTGCGCAGCACCAGCAGCATCAGGACCGCCAGCACCAACGACCAGACGATCCGGTGGGCCAGGATCTCCATCGGGCCGGCCGCCGCCATCAACGGCCAGTAGAGCGGAACCGTCCCCCAGAGCCCGTACGCCGCCAGCCCGTACGCGATGCCGCGCCGGTGCTGTTGTTCGTCCACCAATCTCAGCCGACGACTGTCCAGGTGTCCCGACCGGAGACCAGGGCCTGCAGCGCGTCGTCGTCGGAGCCCTGACCGCGAGCGAGATCGACCTGCTCACGGGCGAGATCGTCGTACGCCGGTGCTTCCACATCGCGGAAGATGCCGATCGGGGCACGATGCAGCACCCCGGAGTCGGTCAGCCGGGACAGGCCGAAGGCGAAGCTCGGATCGGCGGCGTGGGCATCGTGCACGACCAGCCGGTCGGCGCCGACGCTGTCGACGTCGACGACTTCGAACGCACCCGAGACGGGATCGCGGACCACACCCTTGGAGCCGTCGGTGCCGAACCGGATCGGCTCGCCGTGCTGCAGCGGGATGATCGCCTCCGCCTTCGTCTCGGCCTCCTTCACCGAGGCGAACGCGTCGTCGTTGAAGATCGGGCAGTTCTGGTAGATCTCCACGAACGAGGCGCCACGGTGCGCGGCGGCGGCCCTCAGCACCTCGGTCAGGTGCTTGCGGTCGGAGTCGATGGTCCGGGCCACGAAGGTCGCCTCGGCGCCGAGTGCCAGCGACACCGGATTGAACGGGTTGTCCAGCGATCCCATGGGGGTCGACTTCGTGACCTTGCCGATTTCGGAGGTGGGGGAGTACTGGCCCTTGGTCAGCCCGTAGATCCGGTTGTTGAACAGCAGGATCGTCAGGTTGACGTTGCGGCGCAGCACGTGGATCAGGTGGTTGCCGCCGATCGACAGCGCGTCGCCGTCACCGGTGATCACGAACACGGCGGCGTCGGAACGCGCGGTGGCCACCCCGGTCGCGATCGCGGGCGCGCGACCGTGGATGGAGTGCATACCGTAGGAGTCCACGTAGTACGGGAAGCGCGACGAGCAGCCGATCCCGGAGACGATGACCGTGTTCTCCTTGCGGATGCCGAGTTCGGGCATGAAGCCCTGGAACGCGGCCAGCACGGCGTAGTCGCCGCAGCCGGGGCACCAGCGCACCTCCTGGTCGGAGGTGAAGTCCTTGCGGTTCAACGGCTCCAAGGCGAGCGGTACGCCGGCCAGACCGGGACCGATCGGAGCCGTCGGCACCGCGGCCGGGGCCCGTCAACCGGCGGGTCC
>JASGEZ010000147.1:0-19374 GCA_047605905.1 Microlunatus sp. | reverse complement strand
CTGCCCGTCCGGCCCGGGCCAGCGCGAAGCCGGTCGAGCGCAGCGTGCCCGGCGCCGAGGTCGCCGGGTCGCCGTTGGCTTCGCTCGCGTACTGGCGGATCAGGTTGCGGTGATACTGATCCAGTTTCAGACCTGAGGCATCCGGGTCGGTGTCCAGCACCACCCATTCCGGGTCGCCGAGCGGCAGTGCGCCGCCGACCCAGGCGTCGCTGGAGCGAGCGGTGAAGACCGTGCCCTGGGCGGTGACGGCCGTCCGGCGCGGCGGCAGCACCTCCAGATCCGGATGCGCCGACGTGATGCCGACACTCACCCAGGTCGCCCCGGCGAGCGCGGCCCGGGCGGCTGCCGGGTCCATGCCGTCCAGGACCACGTCGAGGGCCAGTCCGAGCCGGCGCAGCAACGCCGGGGTGGAGCCGAAGGAGGCCAGCTTGACGTGTATGTCGTGATCGGGCCGGTCCGGGCGCGGCGGTGGCGGAGCGTCGGGATCGAAGTCAGGCGGCGGACCTGGCCGGGCGTGCTCGGGCCGCTCGTAGTAGCGACGCATCGCGTGCGCATCCGCGATCAGTTGCAGATTCGGGTTGCCGGCCGCAGCACCACCGGCCAGCCGATCGAGCTGGCGGTTGAGACGCTCGTCGGCGTCGCGGTCGTCGAGCAACTGCTGGACGGGCGAGACGACGTCGCGGATTTCACTGTCGTACGGCGTCAGCGGCGGCAGTTCCCGGTCGTCGCGATGATCACCGCCCCGATCGGGCGGCTCGGTGAGCGGGCCGAGGGTGGCCAGACCCTGCCGTACGCGTTGCGCGACCACGGTGGCGAACCGCCGGGCCCGCCCGTCGGCCCCGGCCAACAGCACCCGCCCCGGTCCGTTCGGGTCGAGTCCGGCCAACGTGTTGAGCAGGTCTTCGGCAAGGGCATTGCCGGCCAGCCCGGGCCGGCTGCCAGGTGCCGCGGTGATCGCGGCCAGGTGCAGATCGACGGCGTGATCGCTCATCCGGCTGGCCGGATTGGTTCGCCAGGTCTCCTCCGACAGCTTCGGTGTCGGGAAGGGCGCGACCGGCGTCTGATCGGGCAGCACCGCCGACCAGGCCTCCGGCTTCGCCACCGGCGAGACGATCCGCAGTGGCAACTCGACAGCGGGATTCAGTGAGGTCGTCAAGGTGAAGGAACAACCGGCCAGGGTGGTCAGCCAGTCGGCCGCCGCCGGGTAGTCCGACAGCTGCGTACCATCGCCGACCAGCTTGTGGGTCAAGAACACCGTCAGCTGGAAGGGAGCGCCGTCGGCGAGCGAGTACGGCAAGGCGGTCGCGAGAACAGTCGTGGTCATGGGTGAGGCTCCTCAGGAACAGGCGCGAAGGCGTCGCAATAGAGGACCCAGTCGGCGTTCAGGCCGTCGGCGTCGGACGGCGGCATGATCTCCTTCAGCGTCGGATCGCCTTTGGAGCCGGCGAGCTTCCGCTCCACCGAGATCTCCACCGAGGCGGAGAAGAACAGCACCTCGACCTCGACCACCAGCGATGCGCGGCCGATCAGCTTGCCGGTCTCGAAGTGATAGGTGAGCGAGAGTTCCAAGGTGATCGAGGCGCTGATCAGGCCGAGGACATCCACCTCGCCCCTGATCCTGAAGTAGGCGGTCAGCAGCCCCTTGTCCGACTCCAGCCGCAGATAGACCCCAACGGCAATGGACACCGAACCGGAGGCCACGCCCAGATCCACCGACAGGCAGGCGCAGGCTTCGAGACCCAGCTCGAGCAGCACCAGACCCTTCGGCGAGGCCCGCAACACCAGCCAGCCGCCACCACCGATGCACATGACCGTGAGCCGGAAGGGGGAGTCCTTGCTGCAGAAGTGGAAGCCGACCGTGAGCGCGTCACCGAGGAACGGCACCCGCGCGTCGGCGCCCAGCGAGATGTTCTCCAGACTGAAGACGCCGACCGACACATTCGGCAGGGTCAAATCGAAGCCCGCGGTGACTCCCTCGGGCGTGATGTCGACGTACGGAGGGTCGGAGAAGCCGTCGAACGGGATCAGCTCGCGCAGCCGGTCGACGAAGGAGAGCGGACCGATGAAACCGATCCCGCCGAACACGACGTCGACCTCGGCCTTGCCCGCCGAGCCGGCGCGGAATCCGATCCGGCGGAACATCAGCTTCATCAGTCCACCGGAGCCGGTGCCGATCAGATTCAGATCGAAGTCGACGATCTCGGCGAGGATGTCGACCGCCGGCGGCGCGCTGGCGGACGCCCGGACCTCGACATCGAGGTGCAAGGGATGCGGACTGTGCGGCAGGAAGATGTTCGGTACGCCGGCGAGCCCCCACGGCTTGATCACGGGTCGCCAGGACATCCGTGCGGTGACCTGGCCACCGGCGAGACCTTGCAACAGTCGCGCCAGACCCGCCGCATCCGAGGCCAGCTCGGTCAGGGTCTTGAGGGTCTGGACCGGCTTGCTGAGCTCGGACCGGACCGCGGCCGGCACCCCGGGCAGGCCGATGGCAGTCAACAGCGGGTCTAGGTCGCCGGCCAAGGCGACCGCGGCCGCACTGACCGACTCCGGCTGGTTGGGCAGCCCCTGGACGGCCGTGATCAGCGCGTCCGCATGCCCGCTGAGCGCACCGAGCTGCGCGTCGAGGGCGTCCTTGGCCTGCTGCGCCACCGCCTTCGCGCCGTCGTGCGCGCCCTTGGCGACCTCGTCGGCGAGCCGCTGCTGGGCGTCGTCGAGCGCTGCCTTCAGCCGCTGCGCCTCGGTCAGCAGCTTGGTGACGGCATCGAGGGCATCGGAGACGAACGCCGGAGCCTCATCCAGACCGGCTGCTTCCAGCAACTCCAAGAGGCTGAACAGCCCGAACAGCTTGGGCATCGCGGCACCGAGGAAGGAGGTCGGGTCGAAGGTGCCGCTCTGCAGCGGAGATCCGCCGGTGCCCTTGTCCCCGACCGCTCCCAGGCCGCGCGACATCGCGTTGACCACCAGGTTCGGTGAGATGAAGCCGCCCGAGCGGTCGGAGCCGGAGGTGAAGTCGACCGCCGGCGGAGAACTGGCGAGGGCCAGGATCAGTTCGCCCGCGTTCGGGTGCCCGGGAGCGGGCTTGGTGTCCACCGGCCGGGCCGGCAACCCGAAATCGAGATAGGGCTTGGCCAGCACCAGATCGACCGCGGGTGCCTGCGGCGCCAGATGACGCATCGACGGCACGACCGCGCGGAGCTGCGTCAGGTGCGGCCGGGAGGTGATGTTGGCCGCGTCCAGGTCGCCGGTGAAGATCAGATGCGTGGCCTCGACGGCGGTGTCCCCAGTCTTGACCGGTGGTGCGACCGAGACCGTCTGGCCGCGACCCGGGATCTGCTGCACGGTCGCGTACAGGCCGGGCGCCTGGTCACCATTGATCAGGAACGGCCGCCGCAACCGCCGGTTGACGCCGGCCTGCACGAACACCAGGGGCGCCGCCCAGGTCCGGACCTCACCCGCTCGATCGACGGTGGTCAGGGTGAAGGGAAAGGGTGTGCCGGACCGGCGCGGGATGAAGGGACTCTGGTCACCGTCCTCGGATGGCACGTCCAGGTCGGGCGTGACCAGCGGACTCAGCGTGACCTGGGCGAACGGGTTGTCACGGTCGCCGCTGTACCCGCGGGTCGGCTGGCGCACGATGATGAACCAGCGCTGCCACAGATAGGCGACCGGATGGTCCCGGTGCTTGATCTCCCGCTCGGTGATCTTGACCAGGTACGCGCGGTGACCGAACGGGAACATGAATCCGGGATAGACCACCCGGACGTAGCCGTCACGGCCCATGAAGGCCTGATGCCGGTAGTCCACGATGCTGGCCGGCAGCTCCCAGGACTGCTTCCAATCCAGCCAGGCGCCGAGACTGGACAGCGCCAGATTGCTGACCAGCAGCGGCTTGTCGGCATTGTCCGGCTGGCCGCCGTGGGTCTGGTCGACGATCGCCGTTCGATCGGAGGAGATCAGCGACTGGGTGAAGCCCGGCGGTGGCATGGTGTTGTCGACGTTCCACAGCGCACGGACGATGCGCTGCTTCTCGTCGGTGTCGTCCAGGGTGCCGTCGTCGCCGCGGACGGTCAGGTGACTGCGCCACAGCTCGGTCCGGTCCGGAGTCGGCCCGACCGGGGTGGCGGAGTGCCGGAAAGTGTTGCGGCTGCTCGGTGAGACGACCAGGTGGTACGGCGCCTCGATCGCGGTCTCGTCGTCCCGCGGCGGCCGAGGACTGCCGCTGCCGCCGGTCTCGCCGGCCGGCGTGGCGTTCTCGGCGACCCGGAGTCGCAGCGTCGGCAACGCGGTCAGGATCGCCCCGAGGTCGTAGTCGATCCGGGTGCCGTCGGGCACCTCGTAGACCAGTCGCGTCGGGCCGGCGGCCACATGCGCCGACGGACCGGTCGGCATGGGCGGCGGTGAGGTCGCACCCGCCTGCCACGCCTGCTCGCCCAGATGCTGCGGAGGGAAGTGCACGATCAGCAGCGCGTCCGGTCCGGCGACCAGCTCGGCACCGGTCTCGGTCGGTTCGATTCGGCAACCCGGTGCCTCCAGCCGGAGGTCGATCAGATCGCGGGTCCGCAACAGTCGAACGTCGATCGGTGTCTCGTCGCGTGGATCCGGCTCGCCCATGCGGAATCGCCTCCCCCGGCAGGCGGCCACGCAGAAGCTACGCAGCCGCTCAGATCAGGTCTACTCCTGCGATGCGCCGGTGGGAAGTGGCAGCGTACGCCCGATCGGACAGACAAGCGGGCAACTCACTACCCGATCGGGCAGCTGGTCGACGACACCACTGGCCAGCTGGCCTTTCGTCAGCACTCCCCCGACTCCCTGGGCCGAAGCTGCTCGGGTTCGTCGGCTTCGCTCTATCTGCAGATAGAGCAGGACCGACAAACCCGAGCAGCTCTGGGATCGAACGCGGCTAAACGCGAAACGCGCTATGCCGTGAGTGGCTGATCGTCGACCAGCGCGACCAGGTCTGCCAGCACCTCCGCGGCGGGAGGCATGGTGCCGATCTCGACCTGCAGGGCCTTGGCGGCCTGCGCGTACGTCTGATCGTGCAGAACCGCCTGCACGGCGGCGCGAAGACCTTCTGCGCTGAGCTCCTCCGGGAGCAACCGGACACCGGCGCCGACCGACAACACCCGCTCGGCATTGGCGAACTGGTCGGCACCGCGCGGCAGACAAACCTGCGGTACGCCCGCGGCCAATGCACCAAGCATGGTGCCGGACCCGGTGTGCGACACCACTGCCGAGGCGTACGGCAGCACCAGCGCCTGCGGAACGAACTGCACCACGGCGACATTCGACGGTCGCGGACCGAGCAGCGAGGGATCGGCGCCGGGTCCAGTGGTGACAACGATCGAGACCGGCAAGTCCTCGATCGCATCCAGCACCGTGCGTGCCAGGTCCGGGTCGTTGAAGACCGTTCCCAACGTCAGATAGACGACAGGCCGGTCAGGCAGCTCGAGGATCGCTTGCGGCAGCTCCCTCCCGGCTGGGATCTCGCCGGTCCCAGGTCGGATCAGCCAGGTGTCCATACCTGACAACCAACCCGCCTGCAGACTCGGCGGGCACGGATCCAGATAGACACCGGTACCGAACGCGTGCCGCCGGCTCGGCGTACCGAGTTCGGCGCTCAGATGATCCAGGATGGCTCCGGCGAACTCCTGCGATTCGGGTATGTGGGTGCCGAATCCGTGCGTGACCGGCAGCGCACCGGTCGCCAGCGCTGCCTCTCGACCGGCGAACTCCGCGACCTCGCTGATCACGATGTCCGGTCCCCAGACCGCGGCCCGCGGAATCAGCTCCAGCGCTCGGCGGACGGCGGGCCGCGCGAACAGGAAGATCGCATCCCGGGCAAGCCCCATGCCAGGAGCTGCGGTCGGGTCCGCGGTGGACTGTTGAAGTTCGGCGGCAGCCTCGCCGAACGAGGGTCCGACGGTCCAGGTGTCGAAACCTCGGCCCTGCAACTCGGGGATCAGCTCGGCGCCGGTGGCGACCATGACCTCGTGCCCGGCGTTGCGGGCGGCGTACATCAGCGGCAGCAACGGGAAGACATGCCCGATGAGCGGGTTGGCGGTGAACAGAATTCTCATGGACACCATTGGGCCGCGGGCTCGACTCGTCGGCATCGGTAGTCACTACCGATACTTCCTGGTGCTGATGCGGAGCGCCGTCTCGTCCGCCCCGAAACCGGCTGTCGACCAGTCCGAAAGTCCCCGTGACCGAACTGTCGATCTCGGCGGACCCCGCGCGTAGGAGGGGTGACAGAATCACTTCGAGGCGAGGAGCCACCATGAAGTATGTGCTGATGTACACGAGCCGACCCGATCTGGCCGCCGCCGTCCCGGCGGAGCGACAGCAGGAGGTCTACCGGGCGGTCTACGCCTGGTTCGGCGAGAATCAAGCGGCGTTCGCCGACAGCGGCGCCGAGTTGCTCGGTCCGGAGACCGCGACCACCGTCCGGTACGGGGACGGCGGGGACCGGGTGGTCGTCGACGGTCCGTTCTCGGAGGCCAAGGAGAACATCGGCGGGTTCAGCGTCATCGATGTCGCCGATCTCGATGCGGCTATCGCGTTGGTGAAGACCTGGCCGATGCTGGAGCTGCCCGGGACCTCGGTCGAGATCCGACCGATGGTCGAGGACTACAGCCACATGGAGAGCTGAGCGACCGGGTTGACCGGATCTCCGATCGTCCCGGACGCGACGCTCGCGCAGATCGTCCGGGACGAGGCGGGCCTGATCGTCGCTGCCCTCTATCGGCGGACCGGGGACTTCGATGTCGCCGAAGAGGCCGTCCAGGAGGCGGTGGTCGCCGCCCTGCGAGAGTGGCGTAGCAGTGGCGTGCCGCCCAATCCGGGAGGCTGGCTTGCGCTAACCGCACGTCGCCGCGCGATCGACCGGTTGCGTCGATCGGTACGCGAGGAGCGGGCGACGACATCGCTGGCCGAAAGTCTGTACGCGGAACAGGTGTTGGCCGAGTCCGACGCCGACCCGAGCGTGCACAGTCGATCGGCTGAGTCCACCGGCGACCAAGCCGATGAGCGGGTCCCGATGCTGTTCGGCTGCTGTCACCCGGCGCTACGGGTCGAGGCTCGGCTTGCGCTGATGCTGCGAGCGGTCGTGGGCCTGACCACCCCGCAGATCGCGCGCGCGTTCCTCGTACCTGAAGCAACGATGGCCCAACGCCTGGTGCGAGCAAAGAAGAAGATCCGCGCGACCGGGATCGGATTCGCCATCCCGACCGGCCCGGACCGCTCCGGCCGGCTGGACGAGGTGCTGACCGCCATCTATCTCACCTACAACGCCGGCTATCTGTCGGCGGCCGACTCCGGTCTCGTCGACGACGCGATCTGGCTGGCCAAGCTGGTGGCCCGATCATTGCCGGCAGAGCCCGAGGCATGGGGCCTGCTGTCCCTGATCACCAATCTGTCCGCCCGTGCTCCGGCCCGCTTCGACCGCGACGGACGCCTGGTGCTGCTGGCCGATCAGGACCGTGGCCGCTGGGATGCCATCGCGATCGCTCGGGCCGAGGGCTATCTGGTCCGAGCCGCCGCCGCCCGGCAGCCGGGTCGCTATCAACTGCAAGCTGCGATCGCGGCCTGCCATGCCGCTGCAGGAACCTGGTCGGAGACGGACTGGTTGCAGATCCTGACCCTGTACGACCTGTTGCTGCAGCACGATGCCTCACCCGTCGTGCGCCTCAACCACGCGATCGCACTCAGCCATGTCTCGGGACCGGCAGCCGCGCTGGCGGAACTGGAGTCGGTTGCGGACCGACTGGCCGACTACCACCTGCTGCACGCCACCCGAGCACAGTTGCTCGAGCAACTCGGTCAACCGGACGCTGCCCGCGCCGCGAACCTCCGCGCTCTGGAACTGACCGACAACCCCGCCGAGCAGGATCTCCTGCGTGGTCGACTGGCCCAGGTGGACGGTTGATCGGGCTGCCCTATCTGGCCCCAGGGCCGTTGGGCATGTCGGCGGTCACCTGGAAGGCTCGTGATCGGCTGTGCGCTGGCGCCGTAGCGGTAATTCGTCGGTCAGCCAAGAGTTTGTTCACGCGTCGAACCACCGTGTCGGTACCGGGCATCCAGCCACTGCAACTGCCCACCGTGGGTGTTGGTCGCGAACGCCCCGTACTCCCAATCAGCGTCTTCGCCCGATCTTGGCCGACTTGGTCGGGGGACGCCGGGTCCGGCGGGCGATCACCCGCATATCGGTCGGCCATCCGCAAGGGCTGCGAGTGGAACAAGACCACTAGTCAACGCACTGTTTGTGGGCCTAAGTGGACTTGAACCACTGACCTCTGCCTTATCAGGGCAGCGCTCTAACCGACTGAGCTATAGGCCCGAGGGTGCTCCGGTGCATCTCGGCGCGATCGCCAACCTTAGTCGATCCCTGGGGAGCTGCTCAAATCGGTTCATGGGCTGACCATGGCCGACTCACGGCCCTGATCCACGGTCCCTCAAACGACAAGCTGCTGGCTCATCCCCGACTACGGTGATGAGCCAGCAGCTTGTTCGTGTTCGAGACCGAATGAGCAGCGATCAGTCCTCGGCGAGGGTGATCTCGAGGCCGCCGAGCATGGTGGCGGCCAGGTTGTAGAGGAACGAACCCAAGGTCGCCAAGGCGGTGAAGATGACCACGTCGACGCAGGCGATCAGGGCGCTGATGCCCATCACCTTCTGGGTGTTGATGTACTCCTCGATCCGGAACGGAGTCGTGTCACCCGGGGTCGAGACCACGCTGGCCACGATCTCGTTGACCGAGTCGAACAGGCCCGAGGTCGCGAGCACGGTCCACACCACATAGACGGCGACGACGAGCATGATGCCGGCCGCGATGGAGAACAGGAACGAGGTCTTCATCACCGACCAGGGATCCAGTCGGGACAGCCGCAGCCTGGCCTTACGGGTACGCCGAGGCATCCCGGGCTTGGGCTTCGGAGCCGGCGGATGTGCCTCGACAGGCTTGACCGCACCAGCGGCGAGGCCAGCAGCCGGAATCGCGGGCAGCACTGCGGTGCTCGGACCAGCGACATCGTCGTCGGACTTCGCCGAATCGCCGGCCACTCCCGTACCCGCATCAGGAGCGACCGGCTGCGGAAAGCGCGACCGTTGCTCGGTTTTGGCGGTTGCTCCACTCGGCTCGGATCCGCCCGACTCGGACAGGGCTGTCAAGGACGTGTCAGAGCCCTCCGACGTGGATGACCCGGCAGAGGCCGAATCCTCGCTGGCGGATGTGCCAGCAGTAGCCCCAGCCGCCACGGCGGATACGGAACTGGTGGGACGAGCCCACGGCGAGGTCGGCGGAGCCGGAGCCGCTGCGGTCTCCGGCGTCGCGGCCACAGTCCCGGTGTCGTTACCGGTGCCGCTATCGATGTCAGTGTCAGCCGAACCCACCGGCGACGCTGACGCCACCGATGACGCGGTCGACAAGGCCGCTGTCGAGTCGCCGGCCTCCTCGGCCACGGGATCGGGTGAACTCTCTCCCGCGGCGGCCTTCTCTGCGGCGACCTTCTGGGCAGCCACATCCTCCGGCGGACGCCTGAGACCAAGACGCACCAGCAGCGGCACCTTCTTGGCCGGTGCTGCAGGCGGGACAGCCGGGGCAGCGAACTGCTCGGTCTGAGCAGCAGCGGAGTCCGTCGAAGCAGCGGCCGCATCGGTGGCGTCGGGCGATAGCACCGGTGACGCGGAGGGCGCTGATCCCGGCGCGACCACCGGGGTGGCCGACGGTGCCGAGCGCGCGGAGTAGCCGGACGGTGCCGACTGTGCCGACCCGTTGGAGGCGGACCGGGCCGACTGTGTCGACGCAGCCGAATAGGCCGACGACACCGACGAACCCGACGGCGCCGATCCGGGAGCACCGGCAGCCAATGGCGAGGCGGAGGCGGCGGAACGCGCTGAGTACGCCGAGGACACCGACGAGCCAGAAGCAGCCGAATAGCCGGTCGGCGCCGAACGCGCCGAGTAGCCCGACGACGTTGAGGGCCAGCTCGGCCGCGCCGCACCAGGCGCACCGGGCGCGCTGCCGGCACTGCTGGGTCGGCTGCCGCTGGAGGCACTGTTCGGCCAGCCGGCACCGGAAGCACTCCCGGCGCTACGAGCGCTGGATGCAGGCCAGGCGGCCGGCTGCCCAGGCGCTGCTGCCAACTCGCCCTTGGCTACAGCCTCACCCTTCGGTGAGTCACTCACCGCCGACGTGCCCTGCGCATCGGCCGCTTTCCCGGCATCGGCCTTGCCGGCCTTCTTCCCCGAGCTGTCCGGCGCTGCGGCCTTCACCGAGCTCCCGGCGTCCTTGCGGTCGTCAGATCGTTTGTTGCCGTCTGTCACTGTTCGTCCTCCTCGACACCGTCGCCGGTCTCGGACTCTCCGTCCTCGGCAGTCGCCGAAGGAGCTTCCTCGACCGACTCCGCTGAGTCGGTGGTGGTAGCCATGTCCTCTGCGGCGGCGTCGGCGGCAATCGAGTCAGCCGCCGTGGGGTCTACCGCAGAGTCGGGGTTCGTTGCGTCTTCGGTTGTCCCAGCCTCGGCCTCGGGGTCCTCGGCCTGCTCCGGGTTTCGCGCGATGACCACGACCGAGTCGTCATCATTCACGCCCACGAACTTCACACCCATCGTGTCACGGCCCTTGACCGGAACCTCGGACACCGCGCTGCGGGTGATCTGTCCACTTGCCTTGATGGCGATGACCTCATCATTCTCGATCACCACCAGTCCCCCCACCAACGAACCACGGTCCCCGTTGAGTTTCATCGCCTTGATACCAAGTCCACCGCGATTCTGTTCGCGGTACTCCGAGACATGGGTCCGCTTGGCGAAGCCACCGTCGGTCACCGTGAAGACATACCGATCGATCTCGTCCTCGCGAGCACGGATGATCGACAGCGACAACAGCTGATCGCCGCTCCGGAACTTCATCCCAGTCACACCGGAGGTCGCCCGGCCCATCGGTCGCAGCTGCTCGTCGTTCGCCGGAAACCGGATCGCCTGACCCTTGGTCGAGATCAGCAACACCTCGTCCTCGGCCGCGCACAGCTCAGCACCGATCAGCTCATCGTCGTCCTCGCGGAAGTTGATCGCGATGATGCCGGCCTGACGCGGCGAGTCGTACAACGGCAGCGAGCTCTTCTTCACCAGGCCCTGCTTGGTGGCCAGCAACAGATACGGCTGCACCTCGTAGTCGGGGATCGCCAGCACCTGCGCGATCTCCTCGTCCGGCAGGAACGACAACAGCCCGGCGACATGGGAGCCCTTCGCGTCGCGACCGGCCTCGGGCAGCTGCCAGACCTTCGCCCGATAGACCCGTCCCTTGTTGGTGAAGAACAAGATCCACTGGTGATTACTGGTCGCGAACAGATGCTCGACCTCGTCGTCGGCGCGCAGACTCGCACCGCGTACGCCCTTGCCACCACGCTTCTGCACCCGGTACGCGTCAGTCAGCGTGCGCTTGGCGTACCCGCCGCGAGTGATGGTGACCACGACCGAGCTGTCAGGGATCAGGTCCTCGTCGGACAGGTCGCCGTCCGCCGCGATGATCGTGGTACGCCGCTCGTCGCCGTACCGGTCGACGATCTCGGCCAATTCCTCGCTGATGATCGTGCGCTGCCGCTCCGGCTTGGCCAGGATGTCCTTGAGGTCGGCGATCACCCGCTCCAGCTCGGCGAGTTGGTCGATGATCCGCTGCCGCTCCAGAGCAGCCAGCCGGCGCAGCTGCATGTCGAGAATCGCGGTGGCCTGCACCTCGTCGATCTCCAGCAGCGCCATCAGGCCGGTCCGGGCTTCCTCGGTGGTCGGGCTGCGCCGGATCAAGGCGATGACCTCGTCAAGCATGTCCAGCGCCTTGACCAGGGCCCGATAGATGTGCGCCCGGGCCTCGGCCTGGTCCAGCCGATACTGCGTACGCCGCTGGATGACCTCGACCTGGTGGGCGACCCAGTACGAGATGAACTGGTCGAGCCGCAGCGTCCGCGGCACGTCGTCCACCAGCGCCAGCATGTTGCAGCCGAAGGTGTCCTGCAGCTGGGTGTGCTTGTAGAGGTTGTTCAGCACCACCCGCGGCTGGGCGTCGCGCTTGAGCACGATCACCAACCGCTGTCCGGTGCGCGCCGAGGTGTCGTCGCGGATGTCGGCGATGCCGGCGAGCTTGCCCTGGTTGACCAGCTCCGCGATCTTCAGCGCCAGGTTGTCCGGGTTGACCAGGTGCGGCAGCTCGGAGACGACCAGCAAGGTACGGCCGTTGCGGTCCTCCTCGATGTCGACGACGGCCCGCATGGTGACCGAGCCACGACCGGTCCGGTACGCGTCCTCGATCCCCTTGCGACCGACGATCAGCGCGCCGTTGGGGAAATCCGGTCCCTTGACCCGCTCCAGGGAGGCCTCGAGCAGCTCTTCGGCACTGGCGTCGGGGTGCTCCAACGACCACTGCACCGCTGCGGAAACTTCGCGCAGGTTGTGGGTCGGGATGTTGGTGGCCATGCCGACCGCAATGCCGGTCGAGCCATTGACCAGCAGGTTCGGGAAGCGGGACGGCAGGACGACCGGCTCCTGCGCCTTGCCGTCGTAGTTCGGCTTGAAGTCGACGGTGTTCTCGTCGATGTCACGGACCATCTCCATGGCCAGCGGCGCCATCCGGCACTCCGTGTAGCGCATGGCCGCAGCCTTGTCATTACCCGGCGACCCGAAGTTGCCCTGCCCGGCGACGAGTGGGTAGCGCATCACCCACGGCTGCGCCAGCCGTACCAGTGAGTCGTAGATCGCGCCGTCACCATGCGGGTGGTACTGGCCCATCACCTCACCGACGACACGGGCGCACTTGTTCCAGCCGCGATCGGGCCGGTAGCCGCCGTCGAACATCCCGTACAGGATCCGCCGGTGCACCGGCTTCAGCCCGTCCCGTGCATCCGGCAGCGCCCGCCCCACGATCACGCTCATCGCGTAATCGAGATAGGACTTCTGGATCTCGTCCTGCAGATCCACCGGCTCCCGCCGGTCCGCCGGCTCGTTGGTCACATCAGTCATCGGCCAACCCCACATCCTGTTTCACGTGACACATCGCGACCCCGAATTTCTGTCGAGCAAGCAACACCAGATGTGGCTAGCTCGACAGAAGTCGCCCCACCGACCCTGGCAACGGCCGTCGTCCGTACGAGATCAGATGTCAAGGAAGCGCACATCCTTGGCATTGCGCTGGATGAACGCTCGTCTCTGCTCCACGTCTTCGCCCATGAGAATCGAGAACATCTCATCCGCCCGCGCAGCATCGTCCAGCGTCACCTGCAGCAGGATCCGCTTGTCGGGATCCATCGTGGTGTCCCACAGCTGGTCGGGGTTCATCTCGCCCAGACCCTTGTAGCGCTGGATCGGGTTCTCCTTCGGCAGCCGCTTCCCCGCCTCGGCACCCACCCGCAACAGCGCGTCCCGCTCGGCGTCGGTATAGGCCAACTCGTGCGGAGCATTGCTCCAGTTGATCTTGAACAGCGGCGGCTGCGCGAGATAGACGTGCCCGGCCTCGATCAGCGGCTTCATGAACCGGAACATCAAGGTCAGCAGCAGCGTACGGATGTGGGCGCCGTCGACGTCGGCGTCGGCCATCATCACGATCTTGTAGTAGCGCAGCTTGGCCAGATCGAAGTCCTCGTGCACCCCGGTGCCCAGGGCGGAGATGATCGCCTGGACCTCCTGGTTCTGCATGATCTTGTCGATCCGGGCCTTCTCGACGTTGAGGATCTTGCCCCGGATCGGCAGGATCGCCTGGATCCGCGGATCCCGGCCTCCCTTGGCCGATCCGCCGGCCGAGTCGCCCTCGACGATGAAGACCTCGCACTCGGCGGGGTTGGTCGACTGGCAGTCCGAGAGCTTGCCCGGTAGACCGCTGCGACCGAGCAGACCCTTGCGATCCCGAGCCGCGTCACGCGCCTTGCGGGCCGCGATCCGGGCGATGGCGGCGGCCTGCCCTTTGCGGATGATCATCTTGCCCTCGCCCGGGTTGCGCTCGAACCAGTCGCCCAGTTCGGCGTTCACCACGGTCTGCACGAACGACCGCGCCTCGGTGTTGCCGAGCTTGGTCTTGGTCTGGCCCTCGAACTGTGGTTCGGCGAGCTTCACCGAGATGATCGCGGTCAGACCCTCGCGGATGTCGTCGCCGGACAGCTTGTCCTCGGGCTTCTTGATCAGGCCCCAGTACTCCCCCCACCGGTTGGCGGTGTAGGTCAGCGCGGCCCGGAAGCCTTCCTCGTGCGTACCGCCCTCATGGGTGTTGATCGCATTGGCGAAGGTGTGCACCGACTCGGTGAACGAGGTGTTCCACTGCATCGCCACCTCGAGGCTCATGCCCTGCTCGGGCCGCTCGGCCTCGACCGCGATCACCGTCGGGTTGACCGGCTCCCGGGTCTGGTTGAGGTAGTTGACGTAGTCGATCAGCCCGTCGGGATAGCAGAAGGTGTCGGACCGCCCATGCGGGGCGGCGGCCGGATCGTCCGGATCCGCCAGCTCCTGCCGGTCGGGCCGCTCGTCGACGACCGAGATGGTCAGCCCCTTGTTCAGGAAGGCCATCTCCCGGAACCTGGTGGCGAGCTTCTCGTAGGAGTAGACCGTGGTCTCGAAGATCTCCGGGCTGGCATAGAAGGTGACCGTGGTGCCGGTCTCCTCGGTGGCTTCCTTGCGCTCGAGCGGGCCGTCGGGATCGCCGAGCGAAAAACTCTGCTCCCAGCGGTAGCCGTCGCGCTTCACCTCGACGGTCAGATGTGAGGACAGCGCGTTCACCACCGAGACACCGACACCGTGCAGACCGCCGGACACCTTGTAGCCGCCGCCGCCGAACTTGCCACCGGCGTGCAACACGGTCAGCGCCAGCGTGACGGCCGGGATCTTCTCGGTCGGGTGCTCCTTGACCGGGATGCCGCGACCGTTGTCGATCACCTGGATGCCGTCATCGGGCAGCAACCGGACCTGGATAGTGTCGCAGTAGCCGGCCAACGCCTCGTCGACGGAGTTGTCGACGACCTCGGAGACCAGGTGGTGCAGACCGCGCTCGCCAGTGGAACCGATGTACATGCCCGGGCGCTTGCGGACCGCTTCCAGTCCCTCCAGGACCGTGATGGACTCCGAGTCGTACGCGGCCGGGCGATTGTCCTGGGCCGCTACCTCAGGCGCTCTGCCCGCCTCGGGGGTCGGCTGGCCCTGGTCTGGCACCTCGGGGAGCTCATCGGTCACCGGCTCGGACTCCTGTCACACAGGCGCCGCCCCGGAGCCCGACCCATTCACGGGTCGCAACCGAGGGCGGCGGGACAACACAGGGACGGCTGTGATCTGGTCGGATCCGCAGCCGTCCGGGACTTTCACAGTCTACCGTGCAAACTCGCCAGATCCCGCATCCGCGCAGGGTCGGACCGCGCTGAAAAGGGCTCAGGAGCCACAGAACAGCCGATTGAGCCGATTGCTGGCCCGCGCCGGACCACCCGTACGCACCCCAGGGCCGTCAGAAGGCACAGGGCGAGTGCGGGAACACGATCGACACCTAAACTGCTTCGCGTGACCGTACCGCCCGCCATCGAGCCCGAGCGACCGGCGCAACCGGTTGAGCGCCGAGCCCGAACCTGGTGGTGGTTCGGCTCGATCGGCACGGCGATGCTGCTGATCGTCGGACTCGTCTGGTACGCCGGCGGTTTCCGGCCTCGAACCGATGTCCGCACCGACGTACCGATCGGTACGACGATCACCACCGGACCGTACGCGCTCACCTTCGACCATGCGACGGTCCAGAAGACCAATCACTTCTCCCGTGATCAGGTGGTCTGGGAGGTCGTCGTGTACGGCAGTGGGCGTACCACCGGCGACGAAGCCATCGCGCCCAGCTCGTTGAACTGGTTCATGACTGCCCGAGACCCGGCGTCGGGGGAGGCGCTGGAACCCACCCAGCAGGGATTCGGTCCGGCCGAACTGACCGCTTCCGGCGGAAGCTTCTTCACTCCCGGGCTCGCACCCATCCCCTATCGGCTGATATTCCAGTTCTCCGGCGACCTCGACCAGCCCACCCGCATCGACCTCGCGATCTGGGACCTGGAGCTTCGTGACCAAACCCTGCTGAAGACCGGGGAGCTCAGCTGGTCCCGCACCAACTACTTCTCGGTGTATCCGGCCATCCCACTGGAACGCCTGCCCGACGACCTGAAGTGAGCTCGATGGATCGAGACGGTCAGTTCGGCGGCACCAGCACCTGCCTGGCACCGCCGCTGATCGCGTCTTCCACGACGACGCCCGCCAGCTGACCGGCGTAGTTCTCCGGGACCTCGAAAACGATCTCCAGGGGATAGGTCGGCCCGGAGTCCGCCGCAGCCTTCGCTTCGGTCGGTGACGGGCAGCGCCGCTCGAGTTCGCGGGAGACGTAGGTGCTGCTCGGATCCCAGATGCGCCGGTTCGGCCCCAGCAGCTGGAAGTCGCAGTACAACGGCTCGTCCGAGTCGGATCGGGTGACGTCAATGCGAGCCACGACCCAGACCGCGTTGACCGCTGGTGGCACCGGCCGACCGGAGATCTCGTCCATCAGCTCGCTCGATTGCACCAGACTCACCAGCCGGAACTCCGCACCGCTCGCGTGAACCGGTTCGCCCGGCTCCTGCTGGCGGTAGCGGCCATAATCTGTCAGACCCTGGATAGCGATCACAGTCCAGACGTTCAGGTAGGTCAGCACCGCCACGATCACACAGGCCGCACGCAGCCAGAGCCGACGGCGGGAAGGCCACGAGGTGACGCCGGTCATCGCAGCGCCTCCGCGGCCGGGGACGAGGTGATCTCCAGGTCGCGACCCTGCCCCGCGCGCCGCCACTGCTCGCTGTTGGCTGCGGTGATACCCAGATGGATCCTGGCCCTCTGGTGATAGCCGTTGACGATCCCCTCGTGCCAAATCTCCAGCGTCAGGTCATCGATCTGGCTCGGATCGACTTCGAACACCAGCACTTCACGCTGCCGAAAGCCCGGCTCGGCGGCCAGCGCATCGCCTGACCAGTTGTCGTAGGTGCGAGTCCGGGTGACCAGCTGGGTGTTGTCGAGCCGCACCGCCTGTCGGCCAGGGACCGCCAGACTGGCCTTCACCAGCACGAACATCCCGCTGGTTTCCGCCGTCACCCGACTGAATCGGCGCAGTCGAGTGCCCACCTCGACATCACCGATCGTGAGCTGGGCCTGTTCGAGCCAGACCGGTTGATTGCGGGTGCCTGTGACGTACTCGAATCTTCGTGGTTCGTTCACCCGCAGGCCGACCACACTGAAGGTCAGGCAGGCCAGGGCCACCACCAGACCCACTACTCGGTCCCTGGAGACCCTGATCCGAGGTCTGGTATGCGACGTCGCATTCATGAGGCGTCCCCTGCCGGGACCGGTTCCTCGGGTCCTCCAGCGGCCGGAAACACCTCGACTCGGTCGTGGGATCGCCTCCAGAACAACTCCAGGCAGCGCCGGAAAGCGACCGCGAGCAGGCAGATCCGCAGCGGCTCGAACAGTACGTCGGGGACCAGGCCGAGAGACGTGCCGTACGCGTACCAGAAAGCGATCGATCGATCAGCGAAGAGATGATCGATCATCATTTCCAGGCCATTGCTCGCCATCACGATCGCGGAGTAGACCGCGACATAGGCGCCCAGGAACACCACACCGGCCCGCAGCACCAAACGCAGCGAGTGGAATGTCGGCAGGTACTTGTCGTCGATGTCGCCGAGGAACGCCTCCTTCAGCTCCGATGCCGCCTTCCCGATCCCGGCGGGAGGCGGCAGCTTGCCCTTGGCCCGGCGCCGTTCCGCGTGACTGGCGAACACCGTCGAACCCGGCACCTTCGCCAGATAGGGCTCCCCCTTGCGCCACAGTTCCGCCAGTGACAGCACCTGGGTGCCGAACACCAGCGCCGCCACCGCCAGCCAGATCACTGGTTGGACCAGCGCCTCCAGCACCAGCGGCCAGACCTCACCGACCAGGAAACCCACGAATCGGGTCACCAGCTCAGGCAGCTGAATGGAGATGACTGACAAGGCGTCCAGAACGCTCCGCCACAGGCTCTCCAACCAGCCGGTGACGGCGCGATCCTCCAGCCACAGCCGGGCGGTCTGCCAGACCCGGACGCCGCCCATGATGACCACGAGCATGAAGAAGGTCTCGACCAGCGCAACCGTCATGCCGAGAGCACGGATCCCGGTGCGCTCGTGCAACACATCCAGGCCCCGCCGCAAGACATAGATGGTGCCCAATCCGGCCAACAGCCACCAAGGATGCTCGACGGCCGCCTGGTTGAGGGTCCCGAGCACGGACGGCGCGTCGGAGACCACGCCGTTGCGGAACAGTTGTTCGTACGCCAACTGAGCGGCCCGCTGGGAGACATCGCCGAACACCGCATAGATGCCGAGGAACGGCAGCAACGTGATCGAGATCAGTCTGGTCAGACTGCTGTCTCGGTCGTCGTCGACCAGCTCCGCCGCGGGTATGAGTTCCCGAACGCCGAGCTCTCGTCCCACCAGTTGCAACATCACGACGATCGCCACCAACTGGGCCAAGAAGCTGAAGGAGAACACTGCCAGACCGATCCAGGAGTTCCGCTCACCGGCTTCAATCGCCATCCGCTGGGCGAGTTCGGAGCCGAGCCAGCCGAGCAGGTAGACCGTCAGCAGCTGAGGCAGCAGGCGCCACCACACCCGGCCTGTGTCCAGAACCAGGATGCGGAAGTCGGTCAAGATCACCGAAGGAAGCCTAATCGGGTGCCCGGTCA
The DNA here is from genome assembly GCA_047605905.1 of Microlunatus sp. Lineage (GTDB taxonomy): Bacteria > Actinomycetota > Actinomycetes > Propionibacteriales > Propionibacteriaceae > Microlunatus. The sequence goes on along the minus strand of JASGEZ010000147.1, from coordinate 633 downwards.
GCCGTAGGTGTCCCGAGGCCCGCGACCGTCTCGTACCGACAGCGGACCCTTCTTCCACGACGGTGCCGCCGGACCCAGCACTTTGACCCGGGTGACCGTGCCGTCGCCGAGTTGCTCGTTGAGCTTGGCGACCAGCTGCGGGGCCATGACGCGCAACGATGTGGCCCAGACCGTCGACTCCGTTCGCACCGTGAGCACAGAGTCGACGTAGGACTCCGGCCAGGAATGTGCGGCGTTGGTCGGGCCGACCAGGACGGGCCAACGACCCAGCAGGGCACGAACACTCAGATCCGTGCTCCAACCCTTCGTTTCGACCAAGTTCTCCAGCGCAGTCCCGAGCAACTTGGGATCCCGATCGTCCGGGGCGGCACCGGATCGCGCGTGCTCGACGGGCGCCGGCTTCGGTCGTCGGCGTCGCCGCCTGCGCTGCTGCGCTCCCACCGAGTCCGCGATCGAGCGGGCCAGTTCCAACCCGGTCGGATCGTGGGCATCTTCTGCCTCGGTGGAGCTGCTCGGGTTTGTCGGCTCTGCTCGGTCTGTAGATCGAGCAGAGACCACGGTCGAGCGCCTTGTCGGATCAAACAAGCGACTTGCACAAGTGGCAGCCGATCTCGTCGCGCATCTGGACAAGCG
>JASGEZ010000146.1:0-6999 GCA_047605905.1 Microlunatus sp. | reverse complement strand
GCCACCCGTGCTGTGGCCACCCGCTACGACAAGCGGGACTACATGTACCGGGGCACCCTGACCGTCGCCGCCATCCGGATCTGGCTCCGCGACCCCACACTCACCCATTTGCAGGACACGCCCTAGCACCCAGGACAAGGTCGGCTGCGGTGCCCACCGTTTCGCGGGCCGCCGCCGCGGTCGCATCCCGGCCGCGGTGCCGTCGGCGGCGTGTGCGAGATGGAACAGATGGGCCCGCTCCGCGTCGTCCAGTTGCAGGGCGCGGGCGATCCCGTCGAGCACCGAGGCCGACACGCCAGCCAGCGAACCGCGCTCCAGTTTGGCGTAGTACTCGACACTCACCCCGGCCAAGGCGGCGACCTCGCCGCGGCGCAGACCGGGCACTCGACGCAACCCGATATCCGGCACGCCCGCCTGCTGCGGCGTCAGCTTCGCGCGACGCGAGGTCAAGAACTCGCGTACCTCGGCTCGGTTGTCCACGTCTCGACGTTACGGCCGAACCCGTGGGACAGGAATGCTCTATGAGTACACCTCACGCCCATCTCGCCGCGGGACACCGCGGTCTGCGCCGGCTCTCGGATTAGTCCGTGATGGGAATTTGACTCTCATCGAATCCGTATCGGCGTGTCGCCTCGGATTCGACGCGTGACGGGACGCTTTCCGTCGGCAACTCGTTCGACTGTTGTCGAGAAGAGACTTGTGACTTCCCCTCCCCGTAGCAGCGCCGACCGAGCTCGGCTGCCTACCGTGGAGCATCACCGCGAGCCGCTGACGATCAGGAGAGCGAATGGCCGAGTCGTACGACTACATCGTGGTCGGCGCGGGCACGGCGGGCTGCGTGCTGGCGTCCCGGCTGAGCGAGGACCCGGGCGTGCGGGTGCTGCTGGTCGAGGCCGGCGGCAGCGACCGCCACCCGGCCATCACGATGCCTGGCGGTCTGCCGTTCGTCTACCAGAACAAGCGGATCGGGTGGGGGATCCGCTCCGGACCCGAGCCGTATGCCCACGGCAAGACGGTGGACGAGAAGGCCGGTCGGGTGCTCGGCGGCTCGTCCTCGATCAACGCGATGATCTTCAACCGCGGCAATCCGCTGGACTTCGAGCAGTGGGCGGCCGACGGTCTGACCGACTGGGACTTCGCTCACGTGCTGCCGTACTTCCGTGCGATGGAGACCTTCGCAGAGGGCGGGAATGAGTGGCGCGGGGGAGAGGGGCCGGTCCATGTCACCCGGGCCAAAGCGGCGCACCAGTTCTACGACGCGTTCCTGCGGGCAGGTGAGCAGGCCGGTTTCGAGGTTGCCGAGGACCACAACGCGTATCGGCAGGAGGGCCTGCACATCGCCCAGTCGTTCATCGACCACGGCGTGCGCTGGTCGTCGTCGAAGGCCTATCTGCGGCCCGCGGCGAAGCGTGGCAATCTGACCGTCTGGACCCGGCGGCTGGTGACCGGCATCGTCGTACGCGATGGCGAGGCGCGCGGCGTCACTGTCCGCGAACGCAACGGCAAGCAGCGGACCGTCGAGTGCGAGCGGGAGGTGATCGTGTGCGCCGGCGCGATGCACACGCCGAAGCTGTTGATGCTGTCCGGGATCGGGCCGGCCGACGAGCTTCGCCGGCACGGCATCCCGGTCGTCGCGGCGGACGCTGGGGTCGGCGCAAATCTGCAGAATCACCCCGGCGTGGACATCCAATTCGGCACGGCACACGAGGACTCGCTGACCAGCCAGGTCGGACTGTTGCAGCGTCCCCGGATCGGGCTGGAGTATCTGGTCAAGAGGCAGGGTCTGGCCACCACCAACTTCTTCGAGACCGGTGCGTTCCTGCGGACCCGCGACGACGTCACGCACCCGAACATGCAGTACGAGTTCTTGCCGCTGACCCGCCAGCTGCGCGGGGGCAAGCTGGTGCCGGTGCCCGGCTTCCAGTTCTGGATGGATCTTGCCCGTCCTCTCAGCCGCGGATCGGTAACCCTCCGCTCGGCCGACCCTGCCGACCAGCCATCGGTGGTGTTCAACCACCTGCGGGAGCACCAGGATCTGCGTGACCTCGTCGACGGTGTGAAGCTCGCTCAGGAGCTGGTGCGGCAACCGGCCTGGCAGCGCTACCGACCGGAGCAGCTGAATCCGGGAGCGGACTGCACCAGTGACGCCGATCTCGAGGAGTTCGTCCGCAGATCCGTCGGCACGTCCTATCACGCCTCGGGTAGCTGCCGGATGGGCGCCGACGACACCTCCGTGGTCGACCCGCAGGGACGGTTGCGTGCAGTCGGCCGGATCCGGGTCGTGGACGCGTCGATCATGCCGAAGGTCGTGACCGGCAACATCAATGCCGCAGTGATGATGATGGCCGAGAAGATCGCCGATCACGTCCGGGGCCGGACCCCGCTGCCGCCATCGACGGCCACCTTCTATCGCGCCAGCACCCACAACGAACCCCAATCCGGAGGACCTGAACTATGAGCACGGTGGTCGTGATTGGTGCCGGAGCCGTCGGCTGCGCCACCGCCTTGCACCTGAAGTCGGCCGAGCCAGGGCTGGAGGTGATCGTCGTCGAGCCCGACTACAGCTATGCCAAGGCGGCGACCGGCAAGGGCACAGGCGGCGTGCGGCAGTTGTTCACCCGGCCCGAGAACATCGCGATGTCGCAGTACACACTGGACGTGATCGAGGATTGGAGCAGTTGGGCCGCCATCGGGGACGAACCGGCGCCGGAGCTGAACTGGCGCCCCAACGGCTATCTCTTCATCGTCGGCCCGGAAGATCGCGACGTCCTCGCCAGCAACTTCGAGACCCACCTGCAGTGCGGCGTGGACGCCGAATGGCTCGAGCAGCCCGAGCTCGCCGAACGCTATCCCGGCCTGGTCAGCGACGATCTGGTGGCCGGGGTGCTGTCGCGACGGGACGGCTGGCTGAATCCGAAGGTGTTCTTCTCCGTGCTTCGTCGTAAGACGGAGGCGGCCGGCGCCACCTTCCTGACCGACCGGGTGGTCGGCTTCGAGCGATCGGGATCGACTGTCCGGGCCGTCACTGTGGAGTCGGGCCGCTCCATCGCTGTCGATGCGGTCGTGAATGCCGCCGGCGTGCATGCCCCGGAGTTGGCCGCCCAGTTGGACATGACGATTCCGGTCGAGCCGATGCGCCGGCACGAGCACTACCTGGAGACCGAGCACGACGCCAACCACCTGCCGTTCGTCAAGGACGTCGACGGCCTGGCCGTGCATGCCTTCCGCGAGGGGGTCTCGGTCGGCAAGGTGGACTTCGACCATCCGGGCGGCGAGGACTTCACCATCGATCCGACCGACTACACCGATCGCGTCACGCCGGCGATGGCCGAGCGGTTCGCCGGGCTCGGCCGGCTCACTCTCCGCGAGTCCTGGACCGGGCTGTACGACCAGAACCGGTTCGACGGCAACATGATCCTCGGCAACTGGCCGGGGCGGCTGGACAATGTCTATGTGGCCTGCGGATTCTCCGGCCATGGGTTCATGCACGCGCTGGCCGTCGGGCGTGGTCTCACCGAGCTGATCATCGACGGCGACTATCAGACCCTGGACCTGTCCCGGATGGGATACCAACGGATCCTCGACGACCAGCCGTACGGTGAAGAGGGCGTGCGCTGACGAACCGGACCGCTCAGCCCGCGACCCGTCGGTAGGCGTCGAGCCACAGCGCGAGCTGGAGGTGGGTATTCTCGTTGCCTTGCCGCAGATCCACGCCGGTCAGCTCCTGGATCCGATCGAGGCGGTAGTACAACGTCGTGCGGTGCACGTGGAGTGCTTCCGCTGCGGCGGCCACGTCACCGCACAGGTCCAGCACTGTACGGGTCGTGGTCAACAACTCATCGCGCGGCTGGCTACGCAACAACTCGGCAGCCGGATGCAGATCGGCGACCGCAAGGTCCTCGGGCGCCGTCACGATCAGCTGCCAGGCACCCAGCGCATCGAACGAGACGGTGCCCAGCCTCGCTCCTGCTGCCACTGCTCGCCACGTGGCGCAGGCTCGTTCGGCGGCCTGCGCCAGTTCGGCCAAGGGCACTGGCCGTCCGCTGGCGGCCGTGCGTGGTCGGCGTTTGACGACGTACGCGCTCAGCGAGCCCGGCAGCGGCCAGCCACCGGCGCGTCCGGGGCGATCCACCTGCACCGTGACGTCGTGCGGCAGATGCTCCAGTCGGGCCAGCTCGGCCGCCGCGACCTCGTCGCGACCGGCCAGCAGCACAGAGATCAACTCGTCCCGTCGGCGACGCCGATCGGCCGCCACCGCCGCCGTACCGACCAGCACCTCGGCCGCCAGCTCGGAACACTCGACCAGCAGCGGCAGCTGGTCCTCCCGGACCGCGCCGTCAGGGTCGAGGACCCACAAGAGTCCGACCAACCGGCCGTCGTGCCGGCTCGGCACGCACCAGCGTGCCCACATCCCGCGCTCGGGCATCGGGGGAGTGCGTACGGGACCATCGGCGCGGTCGAGGCCGAGTGAACGGACGATCTCGGCGGCCGCCGGGTCGACCCGGCGTTCCAGGATGGTGGATCGGCGGGTCTGGTCCACGGCACCACGGGTGCTCCACCAGACCGGCCGCTGTCGCCGATCCTCGATCAGCACGGACAGATCCAGCATCTCGGCGAGCTGGTCGACCGCTGTCTGAACTGCGTTGCTGTCGCTCACTGATCCCCTTTCGACGGTCGTGATGCTACAGATGTCGAAAGCGAGCCCGTGGACTTCCATTTCGAGCAGCGGCGCGTGGCGTGTCCGTCCGCCTACCGTCGACGTGTCCCGACGAGCGCGCCGTGACTGAATCCAGTGAACGGAGAGACTTCGTGACCACCGAATCCTTCGACGTAACCACCCCCGGACCGGTTGTGGACCGCAGCTTCCGCGCCGGCAGCCCGGAGCGGGTCGGGATCGAAACCGCGCTGGCAGAGTTGCGGAGCGGCGATCTCGACCTGCCCGTGATCATCGGCGGTCGCGAGATCCGGACCGGCAGGACGGCACCGATCACAGTTCCGCATGACCACGCGACACACCTCGGCCGCTATCACGTCGCTGCTCCCGCCGAGATGCAGTCGGCCATTCAAGCCGCAGCCGACGCCGGCCTGGACTGGAGGAGGCGCAGCCGGGAAGAACGCGCCGAGCCGTTCCGACGGGCTGCCGAGTTACTCGCTGGTGGTCCGTGGCGGGACCGGTTGGTGGCCGCCACGATGCTCGAGCTGTCCAAGACCGCCGCGCAGGCCGACGGTGACGTCGGAGAGGTCGCAGACTTCCTCACCGCCAACATCGCCAACGCCGAGCTGCTGGACCAGGTGCAACCCAGCTCGACTCCCGGGGTGAGCAATGTGGTCGACTATCGGCCGCTCGAGGGGTTCGTGCTGGCCATCTCGCCGTTCAACTTCACCTCGATGAACAACCTGGCGTTCGGCCCGGCGCTGCTCGGCAACACCGTGATCTGGAAGCCGGCCGAGGCAGCAACGCTGGTGGCGCATCTGTCGATGCAGTTGCTGCGCGAAGCGGGTCTGCCGGACGGCGTCGTCAACCTGGTGACTGGTCCGGGTTCCACACTTGGCAGCACGGCGCTGACTCATCCGCACCTGTCTGCGGTCCACTTCACAGGGTCGACCGGGACGTTCCGTCGGATCTGGGCAGAGGTCGGGGCCAATATCGGGGCCTATCGCGACTACCCGCGGATCGTGGGGGAGACGGGTGGCAAGGACTTCGTACTCGTGCATCCGTCGGCCGACATCGAGGCCACGGCAGTGGCGTGCGTGCGCGGTGCGTACGAGTATCAGGGGCAGAAGTGCGCCGCTGTGTCGCGGGTCTATGCTCCTCGCAGTCTCTGGCCGGCGTTGAAAGATCGGCTCCTGGACCAGATCGCAGCGCTGCGGGTCGGCGATCCGACCGAGCCTGGCGTGCATCTCGGCGCGGTGATCAGCGCCCGGCAGCTTGCCATGCACGAAGCCGTGCTCGCCGAGGCCCGTCATGCTGACATCGTCCTGGCCGGCGGCCGCACCGATGGCTCGAGCGGCTGGTTCGTCGAGCCGACCCTGTTGGAGGTCACCAATCCGGCCAGCATGTTCATGATCGAGGAGTTCTTCGGCCCGATCATGACGGTCTACGTCTACGACGACGCCGACTGGCCGGAGGTGTTGACCTTGGTGGACCAGAGCAGCGAGTACGGGCTGACCGGAGCCGTATTCGCCACCGACCCGGCGGCGATCGACGAGGCCGACATCGCACTCCGCTACACCGCCGGCAACTACTACGTGAACGACAAACCCACGGGCGCCACGGTGGGCCAACAACCCTTCGGCGGAGCCAGAGCCTCCGGCACAAACGACAAGGCCGGCACCATGTGGAACCTGATCCGCTTCGTCAGCCCACGGGCCGTCAAGACCCAGCACTCGCCCGACCGAACGCCGGGCCTGTTCGCCCTCGACTGACGACACTGAGTCTCGGACATTTGGTCCGTGATGAAAATCTGACTCTCATCGAGTCCGACACGGCGTGTCGCGCCAGCTGTGGAGGACGAGAGGCTGCTTTTCGTCACTCTTCTCGGCAGCGCGCGGGCTATAGTCACAGCTCCCATGCAACGTGAAACGTCATGACCCAGCGAGCGTGGGTGCGATTGGACAACGCCTCCAACATCTTCCTCGCCGCCCGGAGCGCTGCCGATTCGAAGGTGTTCCGGCTCAGCGCGGAGTTGGACCAGGAGGTGGATCCGGGGCTGCTGCAGGAAGCCCTGGACACGACCTATGACCGGTATCGGCTGTACCACGCGGTGCTGCGACGAGGCGTGTTCTGGTACTACCTCCAAGACAGTGACCTGCATCCGGTGGTCACGGCGGAGGACCTGCCGAGCTGTGCTCCGATTTATCGCCAGGATCGTCGGCCCTCTGCGTCTGAGTTCATCGACCATAGGCGGGTTTTAATTACCCTCACTCGGGCTGGTTGAGTATCTACCAGCAAGGAGTGTCCCTATGAGTGAGAAGACGACCCCGGCAAGCCCGGCTGTG
>JASGEZ010000145.1:0-8290 GCA_047605905.1 Microlunatus sp. | reverse complement strand
TTGCCGCCCCCGGGCTTGCGGCCCGTCGCAGCGGAACTCTTGGCGCCGGCCGGCGTGCCGCTGGGTGTGGCATCCGCCGGATTGACGACCGCACTGGTCCGAACCTCGGCCGTCGCACCGGCGGCCTTTCCGGACCTGCCCGTGCTGCGAGCGCGCGGCCGACCGCGTCCGGGACCAGCTCCCGGGCGCGCGGTCGGCCGTGGGCCCGTCGGCATCAGGCTGTGAACCTCGGGAAGGCCGAGGCACCGGCATAGCGGGCCGCGTCGTCGAGGTCCTCCTCGATCCGCAGCAGCTGGTTGTACTTCGCCACCCGGTCGGTCCGGGCCGGAGCACCGGACTTGATCTGGCCGCAGTTCGTGGCCACGGCCAGGTCGGCGATGGTGGTGTCCTCGGTCTCGCCGGAGCGGTGGCTCATCATGCAGGCGAAGCCGGCCCGCTGAGCCATGGTCACCGCGTCCAGGGTCTCGGTGAGCGAGCCGATCTGGTTGACCTTGACCAGCAGTGCGCTGGCGGCCTTCTCGGAGATGCCGCGCTGCAGCCGGGTCACATTGGTGACGAACAGGTCGTCGCCGACCACCTGGATCTTGTCGCCGATCTTGCCGACCAGCGAGCTCCAGCCGGCCCAGTCGTCCTCGGCCAGCGGGTCCTCGATGGAAACGATCGGGAAGGCGTCGATCCACTGGGTGTAGATGTCGGTCATCTCGTCGGCGGACAGCTCGCGGCCCTCGAAGAGGTAGACGCCCTTGTCGGCGTTGAAGAACTCGGTGCTGGCCACGTCCAGGGCAAGCGCGATGTCGCGTCCCACGGTCAGACCGGCGGCCTCGATCGCGGTGGAGATCAGCTCCAGCGCAGCCACGTTGGCCGGCAGGTTCGGCGCGAAGCCGCCCTCGTCGCCGAGGCCGGTCGACAGGCCCTGCTTCTTCAGCACGCCCTTCAGCGAGTGGTAGACACCGGCACCCATCTCGAGCGCCTCGCGGAACGTGGCGGCGCCGATCGGGGCGATCATGAACTCCTGCACGTCGACGTCGGAGTCGGCGTGCGCGCCACCGTTCACGATGTTCATCATCGGCACCGGCAGCACATGGGCATTCGGTCCGCCGACGTAGCGGTAGAGCGGCAGGTCGGCCGAGCTGGCGGCGGCGTGCGCGACGGCGAGCGAGACGCCCAGGATTGCGTTGGCGCCGATGTTGCCCTTGTTCTCGGTGCCGTCCAGGTCGAGCATCGCCTGGTCGATCAGCCGCTGCTCACTCGCGTCGTAGCCCACCAGCTCCGGACCCAGCTGGTCGATGACACCGAGGACGGCCTTGGTGACGCCCTTGCCGCCGTACCGGTTCTTGTCGCCATCGCGCAGTTCGACGGCCTCGAAGGCGCCGGTCGAGGCGCCCGACGGCACTGCCGCGCGTCCCTCCGAGCCGTCGTCGAGGATGACCTCGACCTCCACGGTCGGGTTACCACGGGAATCGAGGATCTCGCGGGCGCCGATGAACTCAATACTTGCCACGTCGAACTGCCTTCCGTACCGCCCGGGCGCACAGCCCGGACCTGGCGATTGTCGGCTCTACCCTAATGGCGCGGACCGGCCGAACCGGCGAGGCTGGGCGGTGCCGGGCTTAGTTCACTCGCGAGACTTGCGCCGACTGCCCAAGGCGAACATCGCGTTCACCCCGACGATGCCGCCCCAGGCTGCGATCACGCCGAGCAGGCCCGGGTCCACACCGGTCGCGGCAATGGCCGTGATCGGGATTCCGGTGCCCAAGGACACGATCCCGAGTGTGAACCGCTGGGTGTTGTTGCGCCGCCGCTCAGCACCGTCCTCGCGGGAGCGGGCGTCGGCGTGCCGAAGCTCGGCCGTCCGATAGGCCACGAGTTCCTCGACCCGGTCGGCGAGACCAGCTGCGATGGCGTCCTCGTACTCCGGACCGAGCTCGTTCCGGGCTGCGTACGCAGCTCGCACCTGATTGGTGGTCTCCGCATCGGGGTGCCGGTGCGGCAGCGGCGAGCGCTGCGGTTGGGGCTGTTGCGGATATGGCGCGGCGGGTCGCTGTTGGCCGTAGCCCGGTGGTGCCTGTCGTCGCTGCTGCGGCGGTGGGTACGGAGCGTAGGGTGGCTCGCTCATGCCGGCCAGACTACGTCGCGACGGTCTCAGCCGAAGTTGTTCTCGACCGCAGAGTTCCCGACTCGCGATGTGCTCTCGGCCGACCGAACCTCGGCTTCGAGGCTGCGGATCGCATCCCGGAGCGCCTGCTCGGCATCGACCCCGCTGGCCCGTGCGCGAGCAACCAGCGCCAAGATCTCGGCGCCCACACTCGGAGCGTCGATCTCCTCGGCCGGCAGGTCGAGCGGCACCCGGTGCGATCGAGCCCGGCCGATGATCTTGCCGGCCCGGCTCAACGCGGACAGCCGGTCGGGGATGCCGTCGAGGGCGGACGTACGCCCCTTCTCGCGCGCCTTGCGCTGCTCCCAGACGTCATTCAGGTCGTCCGGTGCTTCCTCGGCGGCGAAGACGTGCGGGTGCCGGGCGACCAGCTTGTCGTAGATGCCGGCCGCGATGTCGTCGATGCCGAACCCGTCGTCGGACTCGCTCGCCAGCTGTGCATGGAACACGACCTGGAGCAGCAGGTCACCGAGTTCTTCCCGGAGATGCCCGGCCGCGGCCCCCGCGCCGGCGACCGTCCCGTCCGGAAGCCCCTCGACAGCTTCGACGACCTCGCAGGTCTCTTCGACCAGATATGGCACCAGCGAGCGATGGGTCTGCTCCCGGTCCCAGGGGCAGTGGGTACGCAGCGTCGCCATCACCTCGACCAGGCGGTCGAGTTCAGGGTGCCGCGAGGGCATGCTCAGGAGCCGGCCGGAGGCAGCGACAACGAGGCCGACTGCCCGTCGATGATCGTCTTGGTGGCGGGATCGAGCACCCCGAAGCGGGGGTTCAGCGTCACGTCGGCAGCCTGCAGATCACGCAGATAGGTATCGGAGCCGACGGCTTGCGCCACGATCTGCGGGGTCGCGATGTCGTACGCCACCTGACGCGCCACTGGATCGGCCAGCAGCGGCTTGAGGTTCGTGTCCGCCAGCAGTGCGTCCCGCTGGGCATCGGTCACCGGGATCTTGCGCTGAGCGGCAACCTGGTTGGCGATCGCGCCCTGGATCTTGACATTGACCACGGCCAACGGCGAGACCTCCTCGTCGGCGCCCAATGCTGCCTGCACACTCTCGACGGCGGTATCGAGCTGCTGCTGGGTGATGCGCTCGTCGCCGATGTAGGCGACCGTGTTGGGCGAACCCTCGACAGCACAGCCGGAGGCCAGCAACACCACGATCGCGGCCAACACCCCCGCGACCAGTAGCCGGACTGAGCGGGTCAGTCCGACCCGCGGAGCCACTGCCGTGATCGAACCCCGGGTCACGATCGAACCCTGTGCCACCGTCGGCCTCCTCATCTTCTGCGTTTGGTCGCGTCCGCGATCCTACGGGAAGGTCCAAGCAATCCTCGGTCAGCACATCCTCACTTGCGCGGTCGGTAGGCGCCGATTCTGTCCAACCGTCCACGCCTGAGTGGGACCGTTGAACAAAACCGGTGTTCAGCTGCCGAAGACCGCGGTAACCACGGCCGTGCACCACTCCAAGAGTTCGCCGTCCTTGGGTGGTTCGCCACCGATGGTCTTGGAGCGAGGTCTCGGCACCAGGATCAGCTTGGCGGTGTCCTTGACGACCGCACCCGGATAGAGCCGCTTCAGCCGCAGTTGCCGCGACTCCAGCAGTTCCGCCGGCGCGAACCGGATGAAGTTCCCCTGGCTGACGATGTCGGTGAGACCGGCGGCCCGGGCCACGAGGCGGAACTTGGCCACCTGCAGCAGCGTCTCCACCACCGACGGCAACGCGCCGTAGCGGTCCGCCAGTTCCTCTCGTACCGCCTCGATGTCGGCATCGGAGCGCACTTCGGCCAGCCGCTTGTACATCTCCAGTCGCAGCCGCTCCGACGGTACGTAATCCTCAGGCAGGTGTGCGGTGATCGGCAACTCGATCCGCACCTCCGGCTCGGGCTCGGTGTCCTGGCCGCGGAACTCCGCGACCGCCTCGCCGACCAACCGGATGTAGAGGTCGAAGCCGACGTCGGCGATATGCCCGGACTGCTCGCCACCGAGCAGGTTGCCGGCACCGCGGATCTCCAGGTCCTTCATCGCCACGGCCATGCCGGCACCCAGATCGGTGTGGGCCGCGATCGTCGCGAGCCGGTCGTGCGCGGTCTCGGTGAGCGGCTTGTCGGGGGGATAGAAGAAGTACGCATAGCCGCGCTCCCGACCGCGACCGACCCGGCCGCGGAGCTGATGCAACTGGGACAGACCGAGCATGTCGGCCCGCTCGACGATCAAGGTGTTGGCGGTGGAGATGTCCAGACCGGCCTCGACGATCGTGGTGCAGACGAGCACGTCGGCCCGCCGCTCCCAGAAGTCGACCATCACCTGTTCCAGCCGCTGCTCCCCCATCTGGCCGTGTGCGGTGACGACCCGGGCCTCCGGCACCAGTTCGGAGATCCGCTTGGCCGTCTTCTCGATGCTTTGCACCCGGTTGTGGATGTAGAACACCTGGCCCTCGCGCAGCAGTTCGCGGCGAATGGCGGCGATCAGCTGACCCTCCTCGTACGGGCCGGCGAAGGTGAGCACCGGATGCCGTTCCTCCGGCGGGGTGGCGATGGTGCTCATCTCCCGGATCCCGGTGATCGCCATTTCGAGCGTGCGCGGGATCGGCGTCGCCGACATGGCCAGCACGTCGACGTCCATCCGCAGCTTCTTCAGCTGCTCCTTGTGCTCGACGCCGAAGCGCTGCTCCTCGTCGATGATCACCAGACCCAGATCCTTGAACTGGATCTCCTTGCTGAGCAGGCGATGGGTGCCGACGACCACATCGACCTTGCCCTCGGCCACCCCCTCCAGAGTCGCCTTGGCCTGGGCGTCGGTCTGGAACCGGCTGAGCGGCGCGACATTGACCGGGAAGCCGGCATAGCGGTCGGCAAAGGTCGCGTAATGCTGCTGCACCAGCAGGGTCGTCGGCACCAGCACGGCGACCTGCTTGCCGTCCTGCACCGCCTTGAACGCGGCCCGGACCGCGATCTCGGTCTTGCCGTAGCCGACGTCGCCGCAGATCAGCCGGTCCATCGGCACGATCTGCTCCATGTCGTGCTTGACCTCGTCGACCGCGGCCAGCTGGTCGGGGGTCTCCACATAGGAGAAGGCATCCTCCAGCTCGCGCTGCCAGGTCGTGTCCTGCGAAAACGCATGCCCGCGGGAGGCCTGGCGGGCGGCGTACAGCTTGATCAACTCGCCGGCGATCTCCCGGACGGCCTTGCGCGCCCGGCTCTTCCGCTTGGCCCAGTCGGCGCCGCCCATCTTGTCCAGGGTCGGGTGCTCACCGCCGACATAGCGCGTGACCTGGTCGAGGGAGTCCATCGGCACGTAGAGCCGGTCGCCGGGCTGGCCCCGTTTGGACGGCGCGTACTCGATCACCAGGTATTCCCGGACCGATCCCGCGACACTGCGCTGCACCATCTCCACGTAGCGGCCGACGCCGTGCTGGTTGTGCACGACCGGGTCGCCGGATTGCAGCTCCAGCGGATCGATCTGGTTCTTGCGCCGGGCCGGCATCTTGCGGGTCGCCTTGTCAGCGGCCCGTTGGCCGGACAGGTCGGCGGCAGTGAACAGCGCCAACTTGACGCCGTCGGCGACGAATCCGTGCTGCAGATCGGCAAGCACGACGGTGGCGATACCGGGCTCAGGCTGGTCAGGGAGCGCGTCCAGCACGCGTACGGGGTATTCGTGCTCGGTCAGCACCTCGGCCATCCGGCCGGTCATGCCCTTGCCCTCGGCGGTCAGCACCACCCGCCAGTCCTCGGCCAGCCGCCGGCCGATCTCCTTGACCACGGTCTCGACCTCGCCGCGGTAGCTGTCCTGGACGTGGCCCGCGATGGTCCGCGACTCCACGCCCGCGATCGAGACCGCGGTGGAGAAGTCGATGATCTCGCCGTCCTCGGTGCGGATCGGCTGCCGTCCGGGGTCGTCGTCGGCGCCGGGTCCGGCGCTGAACGGGGACAACGTCCACCAGGCCAGACCACGGTCGATGGCAGCGGCCCGGACATCGGCCAACGGCTGGTACGACGAGGCACCCAGGTCGATCGGTGCCTGACCGCCGCCGGCGGCCGCGGCCCAGGACGCCTGCAGGAACTCCTCGCTGGTCTTGACCAGATCGATGGCCCGGCCGCGTACCAGTTCGGGATCGCAGATCAGCACGTGGGTGTCGGCCGGCACGACGTCGATCAGCAACTCCATGCCGTCGACGAGCACCGGTGAGAGGGCCTCCATCCCGTCGACGGCATGGCCCTGAGCGATCCGGTCGAGCATGTCGATCAGCTCGGGATGGGCTTGGGACAGGGCGAACGCGCGCCGGCGTACCTCATCGGTGAGCAGCAGCTCACGACAGGGCGAGGCAATGATCTCGGTCCGGGTGAGGTCGGACGACCGCTGATCGGCGACGGTGAAGTAGCGGATCTCCTCGACCTCGTCGCCGAAGAAGTCGACCCGGACCGGGTGCTCCTCGGTCGGCGGGAAGATGTCGACGATGCCGCCGCGGACGGCGAACTCGCCGCGCCGCTCGACCATGTCGACCCGGATGTACGCCGCATCGACCAGTGCCTTGGCCAGATCGTCGAGGTCGAAGTCCTTGCCGACGGTGAGCCGGACCGGGGTCATGTGCCCCAGACCCTTCACCTGTGGCTGCAGCACGCTCCGGACCGGAGCAACGATGATCCTCGGCGGCGGCAGCTCGTCATTGCCGACCAGCCGGCGCAGCACCGCCAGCCGCCGGCCGACGGTGTCGGACTGAGGACTCAGCCGCTCGTGCGGCAGTGTCTCCCACGCCGGGTAGTAGGCGACCTCGCTCTCCCCCACCAGACTGCGGCAGGCGGCAGCGAGGTTCTCGGCCTCGCGGAAGGTTGAGGTCACCAGCAGCACCGGTCGCCCGGAGCCGCCATGATCGGTGCTCGCCGCGAGTGCCGACGCGATCAACGACCGCATCGCCGGCGGCGCGGTCAGATCGAGCGCGGGCAGCGTACGTGAGCGCGCGTCACCGACCGCCCCAGCCATGGTCGGATCAGCGGCGAACAGCTCAACGAGGCCCTGCAAACTCACGCGGGACAACGTACTCGCCTGCGCTGACAATCAACTCCCCGTCCGCACCTGCCCGCCGTGCCGCGGCCGGGCATCCGCGGCAGCCGGCGATGGCCTAGCGTTTCGAGGGTGTTCGGTCAGCTTGATCTCCTCACCCGGAAGTGGTGGCGCCTGGTCGGCCGCCAGATCGACCTCACCCAGACTGAGGCATGGCTCGCCGGCCCGACCGTGCGTGGTTCGACGGTCGGCGACAGTTGGCTGGCCGAGGAGGCGGCGCGATATGGCGGTCGGACACACGAAGACCCGGATGCCGGACTGATGCCGTCGATGGCGGCGCTCGACGGTCCCGGCTTCGCGGCTGCCGATCTCGCAACGTCCGTTCGGGACTTCTACGAGCACACCGCGCGCTGGCGGATGGAGGTCTGGACCGAGTGGGCGCCGATGTTCTGGCCGGGAGGCGAGCTGATCGCCGTGGCCGAGTCTCACGACCTGACGCTCGTCTCCCGTCTGTTCGGTACGCGGGTACAGCAGCTCGCGCTACCGACCCGCCCCCTGGCGGTGTCCCGAGGCATGACCAAGCAGATCACTGTGCTCACCGACAGCACGGGTCAACAGCGCACCGCAGGCTGGCTGCGACGGCTGCGCGCCACCGACAGCTACGTCTACAGCGGCTGCTACACCCACACCCTGCTGCCTGGCGCGGCCCGACCGAGCGTCCACGTGTCGTTCCCGCTGCAGTACGGCAACGTCCAGGTCTTCCTCCGCCCCGAGATCGACACGGACGGATCGCTCTGGCTGCGCTCTCCCGGCGGTCGTTTCGGAGCTGACGGCTGCTATGTCGTGGTGCTCGACGGCGGACGCACACACGCGGCCATGGTGCCGCTGCGAGAGACCTTCCATGTCTTCGTCGACGACGAGGGAATCCTCCGCACCGATCACGAACTCCGCCTCGGCACCGCCCGTATCACCCGTCTGCACTACAAACTGGAACGCACGCCTGGCGAGAGCTAGGGCGTGTCCTGCAAATGGGTGAGTGTGGGGTCGCGGAGCCAGATCCGGATGGCGGCGACGGTCAGGGTGCCCCGGTACATGTAGTCCCGCTTGTCGTAGCGGGTGGCCACAGCACGGGTGGC
>JASGEZ010000144.1:0-3796 GCA_047605905.1 Microlunatus sp. | reverse complement strand
GCTGGGCGACCGTGCACGAGCTACGGCGTGGGTTGCAGGCGTTCCTGGACGCTCGCAAACCGACCATCGCCTGGGCCGAGACCTTCCCGGACGGCTCGGCCGGCACGGGTGCGTACGTGCTGGCCTCCGGTTTCGACGAGATCTGGCTGCAACCCGGCGGCGGGCTCGGACTGTTGGGCGTCTCGGTCGAGACGACCTTCTTCCGCGGGATGTTCGACAAGCTCGGCGTGGAGCCTCAGCTGAGGCAGCGGTACGAGTACAAGAACGCCGCTGATCGGTTCATGCTGACCGAGTTCACCGAACCGCATCGGGAGTCGTTGGAGGTGCTGGCGGCCTCGGTGTACGCCGACCTGGTCGCGATGATCGCCGCCGGTCGCTCGATGACTCCGGAGCGGGTACGCGAGCTCGTCGACAGCGGCCCTCGGACCGCCGAGGAGGCACTGGCAGTGCGCATGGTCGATCGGCTCGGCTATCGAGACGAGGTGCTGTCCTCGGTGCGGGAGCGGGTCGGCGATGACGCCGAGTTGCTGTTCGCCGACCGCTGGCGTCCGCGCTGCAGGCCGCGGCTTCCGAAGCGTCATCGCGAGCATCTGGCGCTGGTCGAGATCCGAGGCGGAATCAGCACCGGGCGGAGCCGCTCAGGAGCCACGGGCGGGCAGGCCGGCAGTGACAGCGTGGCTTCCCAGCTCCGCGCTGCGCTGGAGGACGACCGTGCCAGGGGGGTGCTGCTCAGAGTGGACTCGCCGGGTGGATCGGCGGTGGCCTCCGAGGTGATCTGGCGAGAAGTGTGCCGGGTCAAGGAAGCCGGTAAACCGGTGGTGGTGTCGATGGGTGACGTGGCCGCCTCAGGTGGCTACTACGTCTCGTGTTCCGCCTCCGCCATCGTGGCGTTGCCGGCCACGCTGACCGGGTCCATCGGCGTGCTCGGCGGGAAGTTCGTGCTCTCCGGACTGCTGGATCGGGTCGGGTTGTCGACCGGCGCGGTTCAGCAGGGCGAGCATGCCCGGATGTGGTCGTTGCGCCGTGGGTTCGATGATGCGGAGCAGGAACGGGTGGATGCGGAGCTGGATGCGATCTACACCGACTTCGTCGCCAAGGTCGCGGCGGGTCGTGGGCGTGCGGTCGCCGAGATCGAGCCGTTGGCCCGGGGCCGGGTCTGGACCGGTCGGGACGCGTACGACCGTGGGTTGGTCGACGAACTCGGCGGGCTGCGCGATGCTGCCCGGACGGCTCGCCGGTTGGCGGGTCTGCCGGCCGATGCGCCCGTCGTACCGGCCCTTCACGTGCCCTTCGTCGCTCGGCTGAGCCAGCCGCGCAACAGCGATGATCCGCGAGCCCAAGCATCGACGGGGCTGCCGACGGCTACGG
Source organism: Microlunatus sp. (assembly GCA_047605905.1). Lineage (GTDB taxonomy): Bacteria > Actinomycetota > Actinomycetes > Propionibacteriales > Propionibacteriaceae > Microlunatus. Next base: position 2,428 of record JASGEZ010000144.1, on the reverse strand, counting down.
ACCTGCGGGCGCTGGTCGAGCCGATGAGCGGCGGAGTGCAGCTTCGGATGCCGGATATCCGCCTGCGCTGAGCGGGGAGCTTTACGGCTCCGCGGTCTTGGCCAGGAAGGTCAGCTGCGAGCCGTCCTCGACGATCAGCTCGCCCAACTTGGCGTTGAACGGTCCGCCGTAGGGAGCGGAGATGTGCGTCTCGAAGGCGGCGCGGTCACGGTAGACCTCGAAGACGAAGAAGCGGTTGGTGTCGTCGACCACTCGGTATGCGTCGAAGACGACGTTGCCGGGTTCCTGTCGCACATTGGCCACCAAGCCACGGAGAAGCTCGTCGACCTCGTCGGCCCGGCCTTCCTTGGCGGTGAATTCGGCGTAGAGAGTAGCGGGTCCCTCGGTCATCTGGCGCTCCTTTGTGCCGCTCTGACGGTCACGCCGACCCTGCGTCGGCACCGTTCTACAGCGACCATCGTATTGGCCGGTCCTGGTCGCTCAGGGCTGGGGTGGAGAGAAGGGTAGATTGGTATCCGTAATCTGAGGTAGATAGGTGTATCGAGAGGTTGCTCACATGAGCCTCAATATCAAGAACGAGCGTGTTCATGCCCTTGCACGCGAGGCGGCTCGGGCTACTGGAAAGACGCAGACCGGGGCGATTGAAGAAGCCTTGGAGCGGCTGTTGGAGGAATATCGCGACGGTCCGGTCACGGCTGACCGTCGGCGTCGACTTGATTCAGTCCATGCGATCCAGGAGTCCTGGCGCAACCACGCACAGAACGATGGCCTTGATCGGATTCGTGAGGTCGAAGATCTCTACGATCCGACGACGGGCTTGCCCGCATGATCGTCGACTCGTCGGCGCTGATCGCGATCTTGCGTTCAGAGCCTGAGGCGGACCAGTTCGCAGAACTGATCGTGTCTCAACCAGCACAGATCTCGGCGGCCAACTGGCTGGAGGCATCGATGGTCGCGAGCGGCCAGCTGGGTCCAACGGGTGCGGTCCTGGTGGACCAGCTGGTGGAGGAGTTGGGGGTCAAGATCGTGCCTGTGACGGTTGAAGAGGCCACGCGCGCGCGTCTGGCGTTCCAGCGGTACGGTCGCGGCTCCGGCTCTCCAGCCAGACTCAACTTCGGCGACTGCTTCGCCTATGCGCTCTCCTCGGTCACAGGCGAGCCCTTGCTGTTCAAGGGCGACGATTTCACCCACACCGATGTGTTGAGAGTCGTGAGCGATGGTTGACCAGCTGCATCAGGACGCTGTTCGGCTGCTGACCTCCTGGCTCGATGCCGACGCCGAAGCGGGTGGGCCGGGCAAGGATCAGCGCAGTCTGGGTCAGGCCTATCTGAGCTTCGTGATCGCCCGGCCGGATGCGTTGTGGCGGTCCTGCGAACCGGGTCATCTGACGGCCAGCACGCTGGTGCTGTCGGCGGACCGGTCCTCGGTCCTGTTGACGCTGCATCCCCGCGTCGGTCGCTGGCTCCAACTTGGTGGGCATTTCGAACCGGGTGATCGCAGCGTGCTCGATGCGGCTCTTCGCGAAGCGAGCGAGGAGTCCGGCATTCAGGGGCTGACGATCGATCCGTTCCCGGTACGTCTGGATGTGCACCCGGTGACCTGTTCGCTCGGGGTGCCGACCCGGCACCTGGATCTGCAGTTCCGGGCGTACGCGCCGGAGGGCTCGGTGGCGACGATCAGTGCGGAGTCGGACGATCTCGCCTGGCATCCGGTCGGTGCGTTGCCGGAGCCCACTGATGAATCGGTGAGGTTGCTCGTCGCGGCAGCGTCAGGCCGACACGAGGGTGACACCGAGCAGTAGGACCGCAAGGGTCAGCTCGACGAGCGCGCCCAGGACATCGCCGGTGATGCCGCCGAGTCCGCGCACTGCCCGACGGACGATCGCCGACCCGACCAGCGCCGCTGCGGCGACAGCGATCACTCCGGCCCACCAGGGTCGCCCCGACAGCAGCACCGCTCCGACCAGGAGCACCGCCGCCGCTCCACTGGCGCCGATCAAGACCTGGAGAGAGATGCTGCCCGCCACTGCCGAACCCAGTCCGCCCGGTCGAGCGGCCGGTACGCCGACGCGGCAGCCGATCAGCAGACTCGTTCGGGACAGCGCGATCACGATCATCAGCAGGACCGCGCCCGAGAGCGAACCGGTCAGTGCTCCAGCCGCGACGGACTGAACACCCAGGGTCAGCACGATCGCGACGACCCCCATCGGACCGACGTCCCCGCGGCGCATGATCTCCAGCGCCCGCCCCCGTTCGCGGCCGGACCCGAGTCCGTCCACCGTGTCGGCGAGCCCGTCGAGATGCAAGGCCCGGGTGCCGAGCGTCAGAACTGCAACCACAAGCAGCCCTGGCAGCGGCGCCGGCCAGGCGGCGAGACCGGCCAGCCAGCCGATGCCGGCGGCGATGGCAGCGAGCGGCAGCACGGCGAG